>JAGCTA010000107.1 GCA_017963875.1 Victivallales bacterium
AGCGTGGGGGATATGACTTGGGACATTCCTGTCGGATGGAGAAAAAGAAACACAGACGACGATGCAAGGGAACTCCCGGTTCAGTACGAGTCCCACTGGATGATTGATGCAGAGGGAACAATAGACAAATCAAAACATGGGCACACCATCGGCAAAGCCACAAATGGTGTGATGCGACTTGATGGAGTGATAATCAATGAAAACACCGAGGTGTTCGTAAATGAATAGAAGAAACGTAGTGATGATATGCGTGCTGGCGTTGGCACCGACGGCATTCCCAAGCGATGGCAGTTGGTATGCCAAGCAGGTGGCGAAGGCCGAGGAGCAGTACCGCAAGGAGGATAAATCCCCATTGCATTACTTTCTCGGCACGGAGTTCGGCTGCTATCAGATGCCTTATGCATACTGGATGCGTCTTAAGGAGCATTTTGGTCCGTTTGGGTGGATTCGGACAATGCGTAATGGCGGATCGAAGCGGTTCAAAGCCGACGCGGAATTGACGTATCACCTGATGAATGGTCCATCAAACTTGGTGAATGTCGCAAAGGGGGTCGCCGAACTCTTCCGAGATCGGTTTGGCGTGGAAATGCAGGAAGCGCAACAGAGCGGCGGATCGAATTGCGTCTGGATCGCAGAAGGCAAATCGGCACCATACGATGTGCTTGTCAAGGTGTGTGGTCCATTTGAGACGAGTTCCACAAATGGGGAATGGCGCGCGTACGCCCTGCAGTTTGAGGTGGCAAACCGATGGCTTGGAGATAATCCGAAAGCCCAGCATTTCAATCCCATGAGAACAAAGGAGACATGGGCCGAAGTGTTTGCCCCGATACGGGTTGAACCAGAACGAGAAAGCATACCGGACGCATGGCTGTATTCCCCGCCAAAAGAACCTACCACGGAAGAGCGGTTGGCGCGTGCCATAAAAGAGAAGAAGCCGTCACTTGTGCCACGGTATGCGGGATTTCCGGGTGGGATTACCAAAGATGGTGTTGAAACGAAATTTACAGGATGTACCGAGCAGGAGGCGGACTTCTTTTCCCCGGATTCAAATATGTTCTTCAGATATTGTTCGCCAGAGGAGCAGAACAGAATGAGAGATTTGGCTTCGACACCTCGCAGGCTGAAGCCGAGAAAGCCAGGAGAAAAGCGTTGGCATTCCGTCGGCAACATATGCGGGAGCGTTCTTCCAGGAGATATGGTTAGGTGGAGGTCCGAGAAGGGCGATTTGCTTACTGGCGTTGTAGTTTCGCCAGACGAGGAAGGGGAATACGTAGAGGCTTTCAAGAGCAAGGTTCGCGAGACCGAACGAATAGTGATGGCACAAAAGGAGGATTGGCTTCCAACGGCAGCTTCGTCCAACTTCATTGCGCGCACAAAGGATCTTTGTGCAAGATTGGATCAATGGCGCAAGGACGACAACAGCCTGTGGGAAAGTGCTGACAGGCGTGATGAAGTGAAGTGGACGGCCGCCTACAAGGAAAGTTTCCGTCGCAAGGTGAAACGGCTGTCAGAACTTCGTAGAGAGTACAAGCCAGGCGTCTACGAGAATATGACATTCAGCGTGATAGCCTTGCGGACCAAGGAGTTTGCGGCCTTGTCGGTCAAGCGAAACGAATTTCAGGATATGGTCAGATGGCAGCATGGCGTGAACGGCGCAATAGAGGATTTGCTGAGAGGAATTGGTCGCTTGTGCAGAGAGGGAAGGGTTGGTAGCGGTGGGTACCTTTCGGAAGAGGAGTGCAGGGAACTTGGTCTTTCCGGACATGAGCGGAACATGATTGAAAATGGGCATGAATGGGCGCAATTTGGCAAGGGTGATGCGGGAATGAGGATACATTGGGTTCAGCCTCCGCACGTGCCGCTTTATTCGCGAGACGGGGTTGAGATCGAATGGAATCCAGAGGCGTATGTAGAACGGATGGCCGCTTACACGGATTCCCATGCGGTGGATTACGTGAAGGCGTTTTCGGCCTATGTGGAATTCGCCACGAATGTGGTTGCTTTCTCCGATGCAAAGCTGGCCGCTGGTTTTGCGAAAAGGATTGCGTCAGAACTGGAGCCATGCCAAAGGGTATGGCTTGTTCGTGAACTGTGCCTTGCCTATGGAGTCCGCAGCCTCGCTCCTTGGAGAGTGTATGCGGAAGTGGGGGGTATCGTTTCCCGGAATGCGGAGGGGAAAGATGCTGCGTCAGAACTTGCATGGTTCAGAGGTGTCGTCGATACGCAGTACTTCAAGGGGCAGATGAAGCGGCTGGCCGATGACGCATTCCGGGATTGGATGCGGGGCAAGCTTGACAAGTTTATGGATCGCAAAATAAAGGATGCAGATTTCGATTACGTGTGCAATGATGAGGTGTTACTGGGGCGCAATGATTACAAGGCGCGACGGCCATTTGACGCTGGCGACGTGTTGCCTCGCCCTTTGACATTATTCACCTACACGATGGGGAATGCCTACAAGCCGAAATCAATCAGAGACAAAAGGGTGCGTGGGGATAAAATAGATGGGTGGTATATGAGAAGTGAAGAAAATACAGCTATTGGTCAGGCGTATTTGACGGTAAACCTTGCCCCGCGCTCTCGGATTGCCTATGAAATAAGGATGGATTGGTTCAATATTCCAACTCGTGACAAGTTGCTTGACGGGGTGAAGTGTGTGAGACACCTTGTGAAGAAGGAGTTGGGTGGCGTGAAACTTGCTGACATGGTGTTTGAGTTAGACAAGCATGTTTGCGATGAAATCACATGGAAAAATGGGTCTGGTGGACTCGTTAGATCATGGACGGCGTTCGGTTCGGTAAACATAAACATTGTAGGGTGTTGTGAGAGCACCATGAACCGTATTATGCTTCGTGTCACCGACACGGCGGCGGAGGCGATTGTGGAGAAGGAGCGCAAGGAGAATCCGCTCACCTACGACAGCAAGGCCGAGAAAGAGGCGGAGCGGCGGCGGTTTGAGCGTCTGAAGGAATTGGGCCGCAAACGCAAGGCCATGAAGGACGCGCAGAAAGCAAAGCCGCCCCAGCCGTAGTGGTTGGTTGGTGGATTGGTGGATGGCCCCTGCCGATTTTCGGCGGGGGTGTGTTGTGGGCGGGAAGTGTGG
>JAGCTA010000015.1 GCA_017963875.1 Victivallales bacterium
ATCGATCTTTTTGCGAAGTTTTATCGAATAACGACTGGCCCCGACAATGATCACCGTCACCGCAAGGAGAAGAACTGGAACCGCAATGGAAAGGACAGCCGAGATTTTTCCCGCAAAAGCGATGGAAAGAGCGAGACCCACGACCGCCATGATCGGTGCCAGCAGCCCCAGGCTGAACACCTGCGACATGAACGTCTGAATCATGCTCACGTCCGTCGTGTTCCGCGTGATAAGGGATGCCGTTCCGAATTTGTCGATTTCAGCGGCGGAAAAACTCTGGATCTTGTAAAACAATTCCTTGCGGAGATCTGCGGAGAATTTAGTCGTGATTGAAGCCGCAAGCCTTGTTGCAATCACTTGTGAAATACAGGCGAATACAGAAAGCACAATCATGGCGATGCCGATGCCGACCACCAGCCTAGCATTGTCCCCTCTCACGCCGTCGTCGATCATTTTGCTGAGCAACGACGGGATTACCATCTGCGTTACGGACGCAATCACAACAAAAATCACCGTACACACGACCTGCCTGGTGTTCAGTTTAATTCTTGAAAAAATTTCACTCATGTTAACATATCCACTCCAAGGTTGTGCCTTGTGCTCGTTGATGTTCTTTAATGCTCACTTCTGTAGAACTTTCCCCCTACGGCAGGACTGAGAAATGAAAAGCATTGCTCGTGTCATTTTAAACTTTTGGATTTCCTTCTGGCCGTGTTCCGTTGTACCGCAGGACGAGTTGCGTTCTGTCGTCGGCCTGCTCCACGCCAAGGCTGTGTGCATGAACGCACCCCAGAACCGTCCCTACGACCAATGAACGTGGGCCTGAGAATAAAGGAGTACCATTCGCCAGCATCTCATTCAAGGTACGCAAAAGCCGTTCTTCCCCGAAGAGTTCTTTCTTTTGATCGTGCTGCTCCGTGATGCCGTCTGTGTAGAGATACAGGGCATCTCCAGGCTCCAGAGTGACGGTTTGGCTCTTGTATTTCATCCCAGCCATCGCACCAAGGACCAACCCAGGCTTCGAGCGCAGATACTTTGCCCTGCTGCCATCCTCCTCCTTCTTGCCAGACAGAATGATCGGGGGATTGTGCCCTGCGTTCACGTAGGTGACCACGCCTGTTTCCAAGTCGATATCCCCAATCCACGCCGTCACGAACATGTTTGCATCGTTGTCGTTGCTGAGAGCCTCGTTAGCCTCGTACACGACATCAGCCAGAGGCTTGCCCGTCTGAGCGATACCCTTGATTGTGGCTTTGGCTCGCATCATGAAAAGTGCTGCAGGCACACCTTTCCCGCTCACATCGGCGACAAGGAAGGTAATGCTGTGTGGATTTGAGAAGTAGAAATCATAAAAGTCACCGCCAATATCCTTCGCAGGCCTCATGTCGGCGAAAATGTCAATTCTCTTTTCCTCAGGAAAAGGCGGGAATGTTCGTGGTAGGGCGTTCTCCTGTATGTCCGCAGCCATCCCCATCTCCTTGGCTCTCTGAGAGTTCAACTGCGAACGAACGTAGGACGCGATGACAATTCCCACTAAGATGGCGGCAAGCACGAGTGCCATGCCGTTCAGGAATGCAGAAGTCACAACAAGGACACGCCTTTCGACGACTGCCGTCTCCTTTGGAATGACAATATAAACAGGGAAACCTTCGATCATGCGCTTTTCGTAGTAGTAGTCATCTCCTGGCTCCTTCCATTGGCCGCCTTCATGTCCGCTCACAGGATGAGAGATGATAGTGCCTTTGCCATTGGTGATGTAGATGCCACCGTCGCCTCCAGTCACATGCCAGTCATTGGTAATCCCTATGACGGCGGTACGCGCAAGGTCGCGGAGCGTCTTGTCATATACGCCGACCTGTACGAATCCGCCATCGGGAACCCACACACCTACATATTTGACCATCTCGCCGTGAATGGAACTTGGCAGGAAGGACTGCGTGATTTCGCACTTGTCATGAAGAAGTTCGGCAAACTCCCGCGCCTGCCCCTCGGCCTTGGTGAAGTCAAGGGAATTGACCTCATCGCGGCGCGCACTGTGAGTAAGAATGCCCTTTTCGTTGGCAATGCAAATCTCGTCCACGCCCAGTTCATTGGCGAATGCTCGGAGACGGCGGCTCGATTCGTCAGGATCGTTCCACCATGCCTCATCGCGCATTTCGTACAGTTTGTCGCGTGCCACCATCGCCTGGCGCAGCATGCGCGTGTCAACACGCCAGCGGATGTCCACGGAAACATCACTGAAAACATTGTCAAAGAGACTCCTTATCTCGTTCTCAGTCATCCGTGCATGAAGCACCCATGTCAGAGCCAGAGATGCGACAAATGCGATTGCCACCGCGCCGACGAGACGCCATGCCAGTTTGCGTTGTGCCGTCATTTTGCCCTCCTTGCCTTAATAACCTCGTCCAGCGCGGCCTTGAGTTCTGTATTTCCCTTCCTGACTGCGATGCCGAAATGTTCACGCGTCTCCAGACGGGACGCCGCCAGTTCACCACCTGATTGCTCAGCCACTAGCCGAACAGTGCAACTGTCGTAGAAAACGGCATCAATCTTTTTCTCCTTGAGTGCTTGAATCGCAGGTTCATACGAATCATAGCGCACGGGATCGATGCCATGCAACGATAGATAAAAATCATATATTGACGCATCCATCACAGCGACGCGCATCCGCTCTGCGCGAATCATGGTCGGCATCGGATCGCTGGCTCGATAAAGGAACATACCTCCCTCAGTCGCATACGGTATGGAGAAATCCACGGTCTGAAGCCGCCCTTCAGTGATGGAGATTTCTGCTGCGGCAAAGTCTGCCTTGCCCTCACTGACCATAGGCAGAAGTTCGGGGAATTTGGCCGTGCGAATCTCCAGAGTACGGCCGAGTTTCTCTGCCGCCGCGCGGGCAATCTCGATTTCCTCGCCGACGATTTCACCAGTCTTCTCGTCTCGGTACGAATAGGGCGGCATCTCCGCTGTGGTGAGGAGACGAAGCGGCGCTGGCTTAGCCTCACCTTCCGCTTTCAACGCAGGCAATACTGAGCACGCCAACACTACTGCGGCTAACCATACTACTTTCATCTTGCGACCTCCTGACTTTCTCCGTCTAAAATTTCTAACTTCGCGACCTCCGTAAAGGCGTAGAACTGTTTTGATACATTCAAATGCCATAGATTTATTCCTGATATTGTAATTGCGAAAGTTATCGGAGAACGTGACTTTGCCGTCCTTCTCGCTCATTCCCTCGATTCCAAAGCCCTGTCCAAGCGAGCAGAGCAGTTCGGTTCGAACGGCATTGTTCGCCGCCCTTTCGGAACTGCTGCGGAACATCGCCGCAAACGAGCCCTTGTCATTGCCCGCCTGGCTGATACCGCTTGCCCCCTTGTGGGGAGACGGCTTTTTAAAGGACCATGGAAAAAATAAAAATATAAACCATCAAGTGCCTGTTGCAATGACTTTTCTCTTAAAATAAACGCTCCATCTCCTCCATGAGGGACGGTAATTGCGCATGACAATGAGAACGTGCCCCCCCCGAAAGGGTCAAATATATGCTCCCCAAGGTTGAGCGAAGCGAAACCTGGGGGACGCACTCCTCTACAGGATAACGACCTCAAGAGGTCGAACCAACCCTCTTGCGGAACAGAGCGTATGGCAAAGAAGTTCAGCCATAACACTGGACATAATGCACGCAGTTCACTTTTCCATCATTCCCACGGATGTACAATTGGACATCCTCTTCTGGGAGAAGATTCTTCCTTGTGAATGGTGATAATTCTTTATCAGTCGCCTTGCAAATCTGAATTGACCCACATGACAAGAATTTACATTCCTTGCCCGAATTTTCTTTCCTCATTCCAAGAATAAAATCTTCGACAATGAAGACCTTCTCGACGTCGCCATCGGGGATATCCGCCACAATCGTCATGTTGATTCTCATATTCTCCGATTTGCAATAAAGTTGAAAACGTCCATCCCGCCTCTCAGTCGATTCAACATGAAAGCATACATAGTCACTGTAAAGGTACTTCTTCAAAGAGGTACTGCTACAGACTGCATGCTTGAACTGGCGGTATTCATCATACCGTTCAATCGGATTTTTATTGACTAATTCGCGCAGGGTTTTGAAAGCCTCCAGCAAATGCGCATCTGAACAAAGTCCAAGAAAATGCATATTCAGCAAAGCGCTTTCCCATCTGGACTCTTCACAGGGAAATTGATTTAGCAATCTTCTTGCTGCATCCTGCGCCTCGGAATAAAGGAAATTCATGTTCATCTTCTCAGATTGAATCGCATGAAATCTCCTCAGTCTCCGTGCATCCTGACAATAGACTCTGATAAAGTCCACTAGGTTTCTCTTGGTTTCGATTCCAAGTTTAATTCTGCTTTCATAACATTTAGCCTCCGCCTTTTCATTGTAATGCCTGCACTGCGGCTCGTTGTTGGACAGCAGGTAATATTCCCCAAGTTTCAGATACGCGTTGACGAGCATTGAAAACGCTTCATCCGTCTGTTCGGATTTAATGATCGTCTCGAATATTTCCACTGCTTTGCTGTAGTATTCCAGCCCTTGGGTGAAACCCATTCTGTTCCCGAATTCAATGCAAAGCATTCCCAGCATCCTATATGCGGATATGTCACATTGTATTTCCAATATCTTCTTCAGGCACTTCTCGACGATGTCATAGTAATGGTCTCCCAAATGAGAATTGACTTTTTCACACTTGAAGAAACACCTGCACATCCCCAAAAGAATTTCAGGATTATCTGGATAAGTCTCGATGAGCCCCATGTATATCGACAAGTCTTTCGTATAGCACTCGACGGCTTGTTTCATATCCTGCCTTTTCAGAAACACATCCCCCAAAAGCATATAGACGTCCGCATAATATGGAATTCTGTGGTCAGAATAGAACTCGCCGCGCCCGTCATCCGTTCGACAATAGCGCAACGCGCGCCAGCAGGTATTTCGGGCGTCTTTAATCCGATTGTCTTCCAGTTCCATTTCCGCCAGTTCCTTTTCAGCGACAATCAGACTGGTGACTCGCTCATCAAGCGGATCACTGCACTCGCCCCTGCATAAGTCCCGATAACGTTTCTGCCAATGGATGGCTTTTTCACTATCCCGTTCGACGGACTGCCCATTCAAATACATCTGGCTCATTTTGCGGGCGGCCTCTAGCAAACCATGGTTGGCCGCATCTTCTATCAGCGCCCTACCCTTCTTGATGTCTTTCTCGACACCGATTCCATCCAGATACGCAAGTCCCTTCTGAAAATTGCGGGACAAGACATCATCACCATCAGGAGTATTATTCCCACCATCCCTTTTGCACAACAAAACCATGATGCTCCTCCTATTCAAATTGACACGTTTCCCACGTCAATATACCAATGCGCTGCCTTTTGCGGGAGGCTCTATTCCCCAAGAGGGTCGGTAATTGCTCACGTCAAGGCGGCTCTGCTTAGACCCCGAAGGGGTCAAATATCAGTAACGCCAGGTTGAGCGAAGCGAAACCTGGGGGACGCAATCCTCAGCAGGATAACGACCTCGAAGAGGTCGAACCTACCCTCTTGGGGAATAGAGCGTTGTGGGAAGAAACCGTATTTCATATTCTCCGCCAAAAGTGTATTGACAATTACAATATCTACTTTTTCAAATGAATCAAGGTGGAGTGTTCTTTCCCTGTATCAGATTCCTTCCAATCCAACCGCAAGAAATCCTTATTCACCTTCTTCAACTTCATATCTGTTGCATAATTTTCGCGAATCACCTCTTCGATTAGAACAGCCATGTCTTTGGACGAAAGACGGAAAAGGCACACACTATAGAAGTCATCGTTTGGACATGCCATAAGATCTTTCACCACCAAGGCATACTTTTCACCATCAATCGTAAAGCAGTTTTCATGTCTCAACGTAAATTCCGTCAAACCTACTTCATCGGGAAGATCAATGATTGCCATGCCTGCCCGCAAAGCAATAATCTTCCCTTGAAAGGACAGTTTTTCGTTGCCCCATTCCATCCATGCGTCATATTCATCATCAGGCAGAAGCCAGATTTCAATCTGCTTCTGAATCAACCCTTGGACCTCATTACCGCTGAACACGCCAGCACAACTCCCCTCTCCTGGATTCTCCATGATTGTTTTTATGTGATTCATGGTGTCCTGAAGATTCTGGCGAACAGCCTCCTTCTTGGATGAATCCTTCACATGGGCAATCTTCCATTTGGCGACGGCCTCCAATATTTTCGTATTCCAAATTTCAAGACGTTCAGATGTGATTTTTCTCAATTCAGTGCCATTTGCGTTGGCCATCTTGCCAACAAGCCCTTCGTCCTTCGCTTTGAGTTTTCCGATCCATTCAAGCACCTCCGCACGCGTCTTGCTTTGGATTTCAACACCATCTTGAGCAAATCCAGAACTAAAAATGGGCAAAAGAATTACAAAAATGAATGGTACAATTTTCATGTCTCGAGTCTCACGTCTCGCATCAACTGCGGATTCTCACACAGCAAATACCGACGGTCGTTGTCATTATTTGTCTTCCAAGAGTTATAGTAATCGTCTGAAATATCTTTGACTATGTGCCAGAACAACAAATGCTAGCCGTGCAGTGGACCTTCGCTTGCAGTGTATCATATTTAGAGGAAATACAAGATGGTCTTTGCATCTGCCTCATTGAACTGCCAGCAAAATCACCCATAATACCATTAAAAATTAAACATAGCAGATGCAACCGATTTAGCAAATAAGTCCTGAAAAAAACGCATCCTTATCATCTCCATTGGACATCTGGATGGAAGTAGATGCGCACTGTTCCTTAAAAGGGTAGGTAAAATATTCTCTTGACAGTCATTTGACTGTCATATATTACCTACCCTTTTAAGGAAAGTTAAGGAAAGGGACATGTACAAAAAGGTCCTGGCTTGTCACTTGTGATTACAGTTGATTGAATCTGAGTAGATTGTAGTTTGACTATTTAGGATTATAACGTATTGATTCCAAAGTCTTCTTTAGTACTTCCTTTTCTCCTGGTCTCAAAGGATAGCCAATCTCAAACAAAATCTTAATTCTATTGGCACGTTGTTTATCCTCTATAGAAATGTTTTGATCAATTGATTCTTTTGAATTATCGTAAACCGCAGTGAAATTAGGTGGAACTTTTGCACCATATTTACATAAAAGATCAATGATAGGCATTAGGTCATCTGATGATCCATACGTTTCGTTTGCAAGTTGAATACAACTTTTGCCATTGTGACCTGGAATATTGGGATCTGCTTTGCCAACTAAAAGTGCCTTTATAGTTTCAAGATGTCCAAACTCAATTGCTAACGATAATGGCGTTGAGCCATTCTTACACCTTAAATTTGGATTCGCCTTATATGAAAGAAGTAATTCAACCGCTTGAGTGCTTCCTTCAATTGCACGAAAATGAATAGGCGTGGCTCCATAATTATTTATAGCATTTGGATCCGCTCCATGCTCTAGCAATATTCTCAAAATTTCTACTTGGCTATCTTTCTCAGGTGCTTTATTCATTTTTGAATCATTCAAATTATCTAGTGGAACTAGTGGATCAAATATTTGATTCTCATCTTCGGAAAAGCAAATGACGCATAATAACATCAGAAAGGAAACAAAAACTCGCATCTTGTTTTTCACTTTTAATCCATTGTCAAATAATTGCAAATAAATAAATTATAAAATATAATGACTACTGTTTTGTCTGCTTTATAGAGATTAACTTCACGAAATCTGGATAAAGATACCCGTTAAGATTTAGGGATTTTTCGCCCCCTATAATTTTCCTAAAGTTTTATTGGATTCGATATAATCCATCGTTACACCCATTCTTTTTCCTTCTTCGTTTTTTTTGTTTTTTTCATCTTCAATAACGTTTGCACCCAAACTACTCCGTACGTCAATCGAAGGTGGTTCTCCACCAACTATCTTGCCTATTTCAATCATATCACTACCCCCTGACACGAGTCCAAGCAACATAGCAGCCCCAACAGTGGCTGCTTTTCTTGGATCAACAGATTCTTTGTCTGCTGATGAGGACGATTCTTGCATGAGCTCGTCGTTCTCCTTCGATTCGTCCTCATCCATCGACTCGTCCCCCTTAGGCTGCTCGTCGTCGTCTTTCGGCTCGTCATAGTCCATGGGTTCCTCATCTGTAGATTCGTCCTCATCCTTCGGCTCGTCCTTTGTAGACTCATCGTCTTCGTTGAACTCTATTGTTTCTTCTGACTTCTCTGAATCATCTGTCTTTTCTGTACCTTCATCAGGTCCCGTATCTTCTGAGTCTTCATTATCAGATGTTTCTGTGCCATCTGGTGTTTCTGTGTCAGTGGAAAATTCCGTGTCATCTGTCACTTCCTGGTCAGCAGTCACCTCTGAATCATCAGCAGAAGGTTCCGTGCCATCAGTCATATCTGAATCGTCAGCGGGAGGTTCCGTGTCATCTGTCACTTCCGTGTCATCTGTCACTTCCGTGTCATCTGTCACTTCC
>JAGCTA010000108.1 GCA_017963875.1 Victivallales bacterium
CGTCAAGTTCTTCGGCACTACCGCAGAATGGCTCCGCGAAGGATTCCGCCGCACGCCAAACGCGACACGGTACATCTACACGGCCGAAAACGACAACCACGCAGCCGAAAAACTCGAGGCCGCAGTCGCGGAAAAGTTCCCGAATACGTTTTATCTCAACACTGTCATCGGCAAGATGAGCGACATCGCTCGTGGCGACGCAGTCGCTGAACGCCACCTGACGCCTCTTGCGGCTGGTCTTGACCGCGCACATCTCGTTGAGGAATTCAACTGGATTTTGATTTCCGACGCACCAGGCATCGAAAACCGCCAGGTCAAGAACCTCTATGTCAAAAAAGACCTGTTCCCATTCGAGTTCGCCAAACTCTATGGCCACAACGCCACGCACTTCCTGCTTGGAATGCTTGGTTCGGACGCTGGTCTGACCACCATGGCCGAACTCGCCAAACGCCCAGACCTCGTCGCCATCGGCCATGATGCGTTCATCAACGAATCAGGCGTTGCGCTTTGCAAAAAATACGCAGGCATTGATGACATGTTCACCACTGATGGCATGAAAAAATATGCAGAGGGATTGATTGCCCGAATGCAGAATCCATATCTCTCGGATGCCATTGACCGTGTCATCCGCGATATTCCACGCAAACTCTCCTGGGACGACCGCACCATCGGCACCATGCGCCTCGCCCTCTCACAGGGCGTCAAGCCTGTGAATTTCGCCAAAGGTGCTATTCTAGCCGCCAAGCGCGAATTCGGCGATTCACCTGATGCCATCCGCAAAGGCCTTCTGGAATTGTGGCAAAAGAATGCCGATGACGCTGAAGCGAAAGAAGTCCTCTCTTATATTCTCGGTTGATTTTACTATATTCTCTCCGTCCGTAATGTCTCCTGTTATTGCATTGCGGACGGACAGTTTTTTGTCCCATGAGCGGTTCTCCACATTTTGCCAAACCATCTCCGCCATCCAACCCAAGAAGACGCTGGCCGAGCAAAACCATTCGCAAGGCTCCCCGTTGGTGCGCCGTGGATTTGCGTGATGGCAACCAGGCACTTCCAAAACCCATGTCACCAGAGCAGAAACTGGAGTATTTTCGGCTTCTGACCGACATTGGGTTCAAGGAAATCGAGGTCGGATTTCCAGCGGCCTCGCAGGATGAATGGCTGTTCTGCCGAGAACTCATCGAAAAGAACCTGATTCCAGACGATGTCACCATCTCCGTGCTCACACAGGCACGCCCACATATCATCCGCAAGACAATGGAAGCCATCCGAGGTGCCAAGCACGCCACCATTCACCTCTACATTGCCACAAGCCAACTCTTTTCGCAGTTCGTACTAAAACACTCACGCCAGCAAATCCGAGACATGGTCCTTGCGTCAGTCAGAATCATCAAGCGAATTGCTCAGAAAAACGGACAGGAAGTTGGCTTCGAGTTTTCTCCAGAAGAATTTACCGACAGCAACATGGATTTTATCGTGGAACTCTGCGATAGCGTTGTCGATGAATGGAATCCGAAATCAGCGGAAAAAGTCATCATCAATCTACCTGAAACTGTTGAACGCACTCTTCCAATGGGCTATGCGGACATGATTGAGACATTCTGCAGACGCGCACGCAACCGCCGCAAAATGGTCGTGTCCCTTCATGCGCACAATGACATGGGCTCTGCTGTTGCCGACACAGAATTGGCGTTGCAGGCTGGCGGAGAACGTGTGGAAGGAACCCTCTTCGGCCATGGCGAACGGGCGGGCAACACCGACCTTGTCATTCTTGCCCTGAATCTCCAGTACATCGGCATTGAAACGGGACTCGATTTCTCGAATCTGGAACGTCTTTCAGACAAGGTGACCGAATTAACCGACATGACAGTGCCTGTCCGACAGCCATACGCAGGCGAACTCGCCTTCACGGCTTTTGCTGGGTCCCATCAGGACGCCATCAACAAATGCCTTGCCAAAGAAGAGGCCATCCACCGTCGTTTCCATGGCTGGAAAATGCCGTATCTCCACATCGATCCTGCTGTCATTGGCAGACGATACCAAGATTTCATCCGTATCACAAGCCAGTCTGGAAAAGGCGGCATCGACCATATCCTCAAAAACGCATACGGAGTCAATTTACCTAGAGCGCTTCTTGTCGAACTTGCGGAAGTCGTTCAGATGCGCATTGACAGCAACGATGAACGTGAATATACCCCGCAGGAAATATGGAATATATTCCTTCAGGAATATGTCCGACAGGATACACCTTTGCAGTTGATGAACTTTTGGCCTCGGCCTGACGCCCATGACCCGACACTCATCCACGCAGAAGTGCATATCGTATTCAACGGCGAGAAACGTGTTCTCAACGATTCGGGTCATGGCCCTGTCGCCGCATTCGCGGCTGCGCTCCGCCAACTTGACCTGCCAGCATTCCTCCTAGTTTCATACGAGGAACGCGCCATCGGCACAACAGTCAACGCCCAATCCATCACCATTGTCAAACTTACAGACAGCAATGAAGTGGCGACATGGGGCGTCGGCTTCGGGGCAAATATCGTCCAAGGTGCCTGCCAGGCCATCATCTCTGGCATCAACAGAATGATGACGCACAAAAACTGAAACCTATTTTCCAATCCACACCAGTTTTTTCACTATGTTCTTCGGTCTATCCGCGCTAATTCTGACTGGCCTCTCATGGTGCACGACAGGAGTCATAACAGGTGACTCGCATAAGAAGGGCCTCTCCATCAGCATGGTGCTGTTTGTCGGATGCATCTTCTTCAACCTCGCCTGCATTATCGCATTGATTCTCAACGACGAACTGAGCAACACGCCTGCATCGTCTAACTGGCTCGTCTTTGGCATGTGCTTCATCAGCGGCATCCTCAACAACTATGCCCTTGAATTGACTGCACGCATGATGTCCTGCGGTCCCAAGGGCATCAGTTGGGCCATTTTCCAGTCAGGGATGCTCTTCCCGTTTGTCACAGGCATTGTGTTTTTCGGCGAATCGCTGACATTCATCAATGGCACAGGCATGGTTCTCATGCTGACAGCATTACTGCTGTTTGGACTTGCGAAAGACAAATGCCAAGCAAAAAGCAATCTTCGATGGATACTGCTTGGATTCGCTGCCTTCACAATCAACGGTATCCTCGTGACCGTCACCACGTTGCCTTCCTTTTTCACTGAACTTCGGCCCGTATCCCCCATTCTTCGAGCACTGGGCCTGTCCATCGGACTGGTCGTCGGCGCGTTTCTGTGCGAGGAAATGAATGCGCCTGGTAAATTCAAGGAGCAACTCATTGCCGCCTGCCGAAACCGTTACCTATGGATTTATGTCATCCTCCAGCAGTCCGTGCGCATCCTCGTCCAGTTCTTTCTGATGTTCCAGGGAATGAACATCATGGCAGAGCACGGCATGGGCAATGCCGCCTACCCGATCATGGTCATCACCAACGTCGGTGCCGTCATGCTGTACAATATCATTTTCGGTCACGAACGACCGACTCTGATGCAATTTCTTGCTCTGGCGATGTGCCTGTTGGGAATCGTGGGACTGTCAGTTAAATGAGAGCCTACCAGATTTGTTTCTATTACGCGCGGCTTTTATGAGACACATGTGACCCTTAGGACACTTGTGACTTCTTCCACAGACAATGCATCTGTCCCATTTGTCACACATGTCCCATCATTCGCATGAAGAACGCCAGAACAGATATACAAGATTCTATTCCAGAACAATCGCCTTATACGCGTCAATCTCCTGCTGCGTCACTCCAACCGACAACAGGAACTTCTCAATTTTAACAGGCAGCGAATCGCCTGGTTCGCCGTATTTGTCAAAGCCTGGCGCGATTCGCTCGAAGGACGCATATCTGAAATAGTTCCGTGCGGTCACCTCCCAGTCTTTACGAAGGTCATCCATCGAAACACCGACAAGCCCGCAAAGGATGAATGCAAGCGTCCCCGTGCGGTCCGCGCCCGCAATGCAGTGAAAGACAATCGGATAGTTCGCCTTGTCGGCGAATAGTTTGAAATCGTCACGGATACCTGTCAGCCCCGCTGGAGTGAACAGATTGCCATAGTCCATGGAGGAAACATGCACCCAGCGGACTGGAACGCCAAGCGGCGATGATGTCATTACGGCCACTTCACCGTCCCAACGCAAATCCAAATCCGTCTTGATGCCAACTTTTCCAACAAAATAGTCAATGCCCTCTTTTTTGACGACAGTCTCGCCGATGCGACTCTTTTTCGGGTCAATGCGTTTCTTCTCATCCCACTGCCAGTCTGGACTGTCCAGATTGAATCCTGCCGAACGGAAGATAATCCCCTGACGCATTTTACGGCCGTCCACTGTCGTCCAGCCACCCATGTCGCGGACATTGTCCACGCCTGGCAACGTAATTTGACGCGGCAACAGGTTCTCCGTCGCAAAGACGCCTGTCTCAGACATCACGGTCTTGCCGTCCTTATCCTTGCCGCTCACGCGCCAATAGACGTTTTTTCCTGACTGGAAATTGCAGACCATCGCGCGTCTGGTCGCAGTATCGAATGAAACGATCATCTCCTGAGCAGAAACTGTGAACTGGTCATCCAGAGCGAACTCAATATTCCAATCCGTCAATGGTTCTGTCGCATCCCATGTGAACGCCCACGGCACGGACTGGTGCTGACCATAAAGAACGGCACGTTTCTCCTTGTCATTGAAATACTCCTTCCGAGCCTCATCAGGCAAAAGCAGAAATTCATGCATCTCCTTTGGATGCTGAACCAAAACAGAATGGTTGACAGGCGATACAAGCGTAATGTCGCCATACACGGACACGCTTGCAACAATTATCGACAAGACAACCAGACAAAACAGTTTGCAAAGGAGATGAGGTTTTGTTTTCATGTGAGATTTCCAGAATTGAAATAAAAATGAAATGAATAATATCATTCCTCAGGCGAGTAGAACGGCTTCACTTGGATGTAGTTCATCACCAGCGTCTCGCCGTCCATGGCGGCGGCATCGTTGAAGGACAGCATGGCCGTTTCCCTTTCAGCCGTGAAAAGAATGCGGTTGACATTCATGCGCGCCACATTGTGGTTGAATGTGTAATTACCATGCTTGCGATTGTCAATCCAGACCATCGCTTCGTCGATTTTCACGCCGTCCATCTCAAAATTCAATCCGAGTTTCCGTGGATTGAGACGTTTTGCCTTCACATCATCCAAATCCGCCGTGCAGAAAAGCAGCATGTATTTTTTGCCAGGCTCAAGCCCCTTGACCGCCTGCGAAATCTTACTTGCCTTTCCAGACAACTTCTTGAACACGCAGAAATGGTTCCCTTCATCGCAACGCGGCCAGCGATCCTGAATCGCACGGTTGAACATATCATCAAAGCCGACGCTGACGCATCCTTCCGCCGCAGCCTGCACCGTCCACCCTTCCAAGCCATCCTCGAAATCGTTATTGCGGATATGTCCTGGCAGATAACTGAATCCATACGCCTTAGAAAGCATGTCGGTCCGTCCCTCGACCACATAATGGCGCAAAAGCCGCGCAGACCAGCGATACATCTCCTCGTCCGTATAATGCGTCCCCCAGTATCCCGTCGTACCGAGATCTACGAAATTCGGATGCGTCGCGAGAAGATGCATCTGCATATCAAGATAATATTTGTAATCGACTTGCGGATGATGTTCGACCGTGATCGCGCCAATCTGGTTGAAGTTGCCAAGAATGATGCCTGTGCGGTGAGCCATGTCAGGGTAGAAATCCCTTGTAACGGCAAACGGCTCTGTCAGGTGCTCGTCGATAAACTCCTTGGCCTTCTCCTCAGTCGGTTCCGTCTGCAAATATACCTCGCTCAAAATCTTCCCGCGCCCATGGGACGCGTTCAGGCATGTCGCGATAAAATCGCCGTGAACAGACTCAATTGTCGGCTTAAGGCTGCACCAAGAATAGATGAGTTTGCTCTCGTCATATTCCGCCTCCTGAAGAGAAAACGTATAGGGATCCAGCGAATGCGCGGAATAGGAGAACTCATCGACAGTGACGCCGTCTGCGCCGCTGGTGCCTGACATCGCCTTCGCAAGCCGTTGTTCTACGACTTCCTTCCCTGGCGAATCCGCCATGTAGAGATTCCTTGTCCAGATTCGTCCCATATCATGGCATTCCTTGAGAACCGCTGCACTCGGTGCACCGCGGTTGAAATTCGTCAGCGAATACGCAGCCCATTTTTTAGCGAACTCCCAATCGTATATCGGGAAAGTCGTCATGCGCGGCCCTTCCAGAATGGCACTTGAAAGCGTCTCCGCAATCGACCTGAAAACGAGCGTCCCCTGAGTGCCAGCCTTGACAATATGCCGCCCTGCCTCAAGATAGCGGAACGCCTCAGAACGCGGCGTCGAGTCAGTAACAACCATCGCACCGTCAAGCGAAAGATGACCTTTTCCGTCCTGATTGCGCAATGACAGATAGAACCAGTCATCCCGAGGCAGAACGAGTTCGACCGTTTTCCCTGCTTCAACAGCACCGTTGTAATATTCGCATGTGAAATTGTTCAGTCGGCGGCAAGGCGTCGCCTCTTCGGGCGTCGGCAAGTCACGGAGACGTACATTGACTCTCCTTTCAAGAACGCATTTTCCGCTCTTCCTGTCTATCACGCGGCATTGCAGCGTATGCCAGCCTTGTCCAAGCCCTTTCAGCGGTACTTCAAACACATTATCGTCAACAAGTGGAACCTCCACTGACACAAACGTCGAATCCTTTTCTGAGATTTGGACATAGCATTCACTGATTTTAACACCGTCCTTTGGATTTCCGAACCAGCGGAAACCGATTTTCGGGTCTTTGGCTGAAATGGCATTGAGATTGCCGCAGAACGGCACGAGGCGCATACGGCCCATGCTGATTCCCAGATCCGTTGGCAAACTGCCTTTGAGCCCTGCCTCGTCCAACGCCTCCATGCGAATGTCAGCAAACTCCATCACGCCTTTCTGGTCACAGGCATAGCAGACAAAGCCGTAGGCGCCAACTGACTTGGATTCGGGGCAGACAAACGTCGTCTTGTAGAATGTCCAGTCGCTATTTTCTGGAAATCCCGTGAGTCCTTCCTCGGCAAACCATCCTTGATTTGTCAGCATAATGCCATAATGAGGGGACTTGAATCCCTTGGTTCGAACCCATGCGCTCAGACTGTACTTGCTGCCTGGTACCATCGTCAGATTGTACTGGCGAAATTTGTTTTCATATTTCAACATTTTTGACTGATTCAGGCGGACGTATGGCTTGTTCCCTGGCCCGCCTTCCAGTACAAACTCCGCATACTGGTTGGTTATCCACCCCGACGGCACTCCCCTCCCTTTCATCTTGAAATCGCCGTTGAACACAAGATTCTCCGCCGCCAGGCAGATAGTGCAGGCGAGAACCATTGCCAAAATCAATAATCTGCGCATCGCTTTCTCCTTTCAATAATTATGGAATAATAAAATCAGAATCTCCTATTCGGCAGTTCCAGCCGTCTGAGCCATCTCAAGATATTTCCCAATGATGAACAGCGTTTCATCCATGATGACATCACAAGCCTTCTCTTCCTCGGGCTTCTTGTCCTTTTCTTCGGCTGAACGTGCCTTTTTACGAGCCGCCTTGGTCTGCTTCATAAACTGGCGGAGTTTCTTGACGATTTCCTCCGAATGCTTATGATAGGCCTTGCGTTCTTCATAGTTCAACGGTGTCTTCTTGTTCTTTGTCAGTTCATCGTATTCCTGGATATCCTTGACATACTCCTGGAAAAGCGGCGACTTTGAACGATGCTCCTCCGACGCAGCGCGCAGTTGCGGGAGGGCTTTGTCAAATGTATGGAACGTGTTGAATGAAGTCGCCGTAATTTCATCCCATTCAAGGGCATACGGAATACTAGCCTCGCCTGTCTCCATGCTGTCCTGATAAGTTGGGAAGACAATATCCGAATGGACACCCTTAAGTTGCGTTGAAGCGCCGTTGATCCGATAGAATTTCTGTGACGTGAATTTCAGCATTCCAAAACCGTCCTCTGGCTTCTGTGAATTCGCAGAATAGCGCCTGAACACCTTGTCAAGATCAATCGGTTTCTGGACCGTGCCTTTTCCATGTGTCATCGAAGAACCTATCACCAATGCACGCCCCATATCCTGCAACGCCGCCGCGACAATCTCAGACGCGGACGCGCTGTTCTTGTCAACCATGACAAACAACGGCCCCTCGTAGAGGCACGCGCCATCGGGGTCTTTCATGGAACGGATTTCGCCCGTTCCCCACCGAATCTGAACCACAGGTCCGTTGTTGAAGAACAGTCCCGCCAATGCAACGGCGTCATCAAGGCTGCCGCCGCCATTGCCACGAAAATCAAGCACGACACTGTCGATTCCACCTTCCCTGACACCCGCCGCAAGAAGATTCCTCACGTCTCTGCTGGAACTCTTGTATTCCTTGTCACCCTTGCTCCTTGCCTCAAAATCCGCATAGAACGATGGCAAATACAACACGAGTACCCTTGCCTTCCTGCCATTTTCCAATGTAATTTCCTTCATTTCAGAACTGGCTTCAGAATCCTGCAATTTGACCTCGTCGCGGATGATGCGCACATGCCTCGTCGCACCGCTGCCCGCCTCAAGTACCGTCAAAGTCACGGCAGTCCCCTTCGGACCGCGAATCTGCTTGACTGTTTTCTTCAACGGCATGTCAATGACATTGACGGGTTCGCCGCCATCCTGGCAGACCTCGACAATGCGGTCGCCCTCCTTGAGTGTCCCCTCCTTGTCCGCTGGACCGCCAGGCACCAGCGAAACGATTTCGCAGTAGGAGTCCTTCAGCATAAGCGTCGCCCCGATACCCTGAAGCGAAAGCCTCATGTGGATATTGAAATCCTCCTCGGAATCGGGTGCCATATAATCCGTATGCGGGTCGAACAGATGAGTAAAGGCGTTCAGAAAGACCTCCACAATCTCAATCGCCGTTGAATCCAGCCTGCGCTCGTATGTCTGTGCATACGTCTTCGCCAAACGCTCCTTGACTGGCGGCCGTTTAAACGTCTTTTCCTGTTTGGAAGTATCAGGATTCTTCGCAGCGTTTTCAGCATCCTCCTCTTCGACAATCCTGTCAGCAAGAAGGCTGTTCTTGACTCTAAGACGCCACAGTTCACGTAGTTCATCCTCCGTACGGCACCATGGGACATCCTTTCTGTCAAAATCCACATACTCCTTGATGGAATAGTCCATCGGTTGTTCAAGGCATTGGATGCAATACTCAGCATATTGCTTCGTCCTCGACAACAGCCTTAAATACACGCGACGGACAAATGCCAGGCGCACCATCATGTTCTGCTTATTGAACAGCACGTTTTCGTATGAGCGGAATTCGTCCAAATCGCTCTCAAGGAAAAAAATCTTCTGCGGGTCAAGGGCCTTGAAGTACTCCAGATACCATTGGGCGGACAACGCCGCAGTCTGCTGCTTGGGCGAATAATGCAAGCGTGAGACAAGTTCGACAATCTGTGCATTCAACAGCCGTTCCCTGTTTCCAAACGGCGGACAGACGGGCTGCCTCGCCAAAATCTCCTCAATGCTCGCCCCCCATGCAACCGCCATGGTCATGACAGCGCAAACCAACATGCCCAAAAACCTGTGTCTCATTAGTCGTTTCATTTCCTTGTAGTTACTGCCGAATTTAGCGGCTCCAGCGGCGCGCCCCCTGCGGCACAAATTCAATGCTTTTCAATTCTCCACCCGTACATGAAGACAGATGCTGAAGGAAATACTCCTTCTTCTCATGCTCGAACATGTACAAAAACGTCGAATCCCTGACTTCAATTTTCAAATGGCCGTCCTTGACGCTCAACGGCCTGCTCACGCTGGCAATCTGCTGTCCAAAGAGTTCACTCCATTTTGCCTCCAGCGTTGAAAGGATCTGAGTATCGGCGGGCTTGACTTTACTCAATATCTTGTTCACCAATTCGCCGACATTGTCATTCAATGGACGGAATTCGGAACGGACAGCGGCGGCGCGTTCTGGGCCGACCCAACTGGAAAGTGCCTCCTCGCGGCTCTGTGCCAACCCGCGCAATTCACGCATGGAATAACGCAAGCCATTTGAGGATTCATGCGTAACATAGTGCAAGTCACGTGCATCCTGCCTCAGCCAGCCTTCCTGTTTGTTGTTGTTCTGCTGTTCCATTCAACGATTCCATCACCTAAAACTAACATGATTCACTGCAAATCATTCGCCAAAGCAATTTTTGAATATATATTAGTATCTGTATAAATCAAGAGAACAGAGAAAACACAACGCACAGTTGATTCAGGATTTCCTCCCTGAATCCGTGAAGTATCGCCTGACGGTCGATTTCGTTGTCAAGTTTCGGTTACGTATGTCATATACACGCCCTCAACTTTCCTAGAAATTGCCTCGCCATTTGGCTCTTCACGGATTCAGGTTCTTCCCAGGTGGAGAATTTGAACATGTCAGACATAGCAGACAACATTGTTAAAATTCAGCAGCGCATTGATGCCGCCCTGACGGCAGCAGGCCGCCCGACAGGAGCGGCACGACTTCTCGCAGTCACCAAAACCTTCCCTGCGTCAGTTGTCCAGGAGGCATACGACGCAGGGCTGCGAGCATTCGGGGAAAACCGCGTCCAGGAACTCGTTTAAAAAAGCCCTGTCTTCCCGCTGACATCACCTGGCATGTCATCGGCCATCTTCAACAAAACAAGGTCCGTGCGGCAATAACCCATGCCTCATGGATTCATTCCATTGACACGCCTGAATTGCTTGACCGCATCAACCGCATTGCGGCTGAGGAGAATGCACATCCCACCGTGTTGCTGGAAGTTAATATTTCAGGCGAAGCATCCAAATGGGGCGCATGTGCGGATTCTGTTGAAAACTGGCTTGCGCCTCGCCTGAACGGTCCCGCGAAAATCAGTGGCCTTATGACAGTGGCCCCCGCCGATGCGTCTGAATCTGAATTGCATGGCGTCTTTGCAGGATTGCGAAATCTTCGCGATGGCCTTCAGACGCGCCTGGGCATCGCACTGCCAGAACTTTCCATGGGAATGTCCCATGATTTTGAAATTGCCATTGCGGAAGGAGCCACCATTGTCCGTGTCGGTTCGGCTATCTTTGGGCATAGAACATATCCAGAACAACATCAGGAAAACACATGAAAAACTTGCTGACCATCTCTGTTGCTACGTGCGCGGCATTGTTTTTTTCCTCATGCTCGTCCACATCCTGGTCCTGGCTGTGGCCTTTTGGAAAAAAACAACCTGAAGTCAAAGTCTATCAACCTGAAATCGATGACTCACAACAACTGACTTTCTCAAAACTAACAAAACAAAAGCCACAGAAAAAATCAGACGTGCTCTCCGTCGAAAACCTCGAACGACTTTCCAAGGCGGGGAATCCCAACGCCCAGGTGGCACTTGGAAAATTCTATTTCGACGGCGTCGGCGGAGTCAAAAAGGACTACAAGAAAGCGTTTAAACTGTTCAAGTCATCTGCCGAGGGACACAACCCGCTGGGCATGTACAACGTCGCCATCTGCTATGATGGCGGCTTCGGCGTCAAGCAATCCGATGAAGAGGCGTTGCTTTGGTACAATCGCGCGGCCGAGGAACGTGTTCCTGAAGCCATGACCAAAATCGCCACTGTGGCCGAGGCGAAAGGCGACTATCTGCAGGCAATCAAATACTTCAGGATTCTAGGCGAATCGGACGATGCCGTCTGCCTTCGCAAGGCAGCCGTACTATTACTCAACGGATTCGGCACCCCAGAAACTCCCGACGAACCATATAAACTCCTCCTCCGCGCGGCGAAACTGGGCGACACACGGGCACAACTCCATCTTGCGGACTGCTATCAACGTGGCCTTTACACAGATGCAAACTATGATGAAATGTTTAGTTGGCTTTCAATTGCTGCGCAAAACGGCGACCCCGAAGCACAGACGAAACTCGGATATTGCTATCAGAAAGGCCTCGGAACAATCAAAAACACAGATATCGCATTCTCCTGGTATTCAAAGGCATCAGAAGCGGATTATCCCGCAGGAATGGTCGCTCAGGCGGATTGCTATTTTGAAGGACTCGGCGTTCCCCGAAACGTCAAAAAGGCCATTGAACTTTATCAAAAGGCGGCCCGCGCCAATGATATGATCGCTCAATATCGAGTTGGAAAACTCTATCTTGACGGACTGGGCGTCATTCAGTCCGTCAATGAAGCGTATCGGTATTACAAATCATCTGCGGATCAGGGCTTCCCCCCTGCCATCGTCCAGGTCGGCCGTTTTTTGGAAAACGGCGTCGGCATTCCCAAAAACGAAGAGGAGGCATTCAACTGCTATGCAAAGGCCGCTGCAATGAACGACGCAGACGCCATGATGCGCCTTGCGCTCTGCCATCTGAACGGCAAAGGAACACCCAAAGATACTAAAGAGGCCGCCAAATGGCTCAACGCCGCCGCGAAGCATGGCAACAGGGAGGCGGAAAAACTCCTTATGGAACACCATCTGAACTGACCTGCTTCTAATGTAGGACAGTTTAATCTAGAAGATTATAGCGTACACTGAAAAAGGCACTCAACATGAATATGTCAGGCATCAGAAAGAAAATCACAGTCAAAGATCTGGAAAAAATGAAGGAAATGGGCTTCCGTCTCCCAATGTCAACCGCCTACGATGCAATTACGGCGCGAATCGCCGATGAAGCGGGCGTCGTCCTGCTGCTAGTCGGCGATTCCGCTGGAAATACCGTCCTTGGATATGACAACACTCTGCCCGTGACATTGGAGGAATCGCTGATGCTGACGGCAGCAGTCCGCCGTGGCGCGAAATCCGCCATGGTCATCGGTGACATGCCGTTCATGAGTTACCAACTCTCACCCGAACAAGCACTCGCCAACGCTGGACGTTATCTGAAGGAGGCGGGTGCCGACGGTGTCAAACTCGAAGGCGGACGCATCATGAACCCGACCATCAAGCGCCTTGTCAACGCGGGCATCCCAGTATTTGGCCATATCGGTCTCCTCCCGCAGTCCGTCCTGAAGGACGGCGGCTACCGCCTGCACGGCAAATCCAGCGAAGAAGCGGAGCAACTCATTGACGACGCACTCGCCGTCCAGGAAGCAGGCGCTTTCGCCGTCGTTCTAGAAGGAGTCCCCGCAGAACTCTCAAAAGTCATCACCGAAAAACTCACCATACCGACCATCGGTATCGGTGCAGGCCCCTACACGGACGGACAGATACAGGTTGCCCCCGACATCCTCGGCCTCACGGAAGGCCATACGCCACGCCATGCAAAGCGCTTCGGTGAAATCGGTCAACTGATGTTCCAGGCTTTCTATGACTATTGCAGA
>JAGCTA010000109.1 GCA_017963875.1 Victivallales bacterium
AATCTATGCAATTACCGCCCCTCAGGAAAAATAGAACCTTCTCTGAAAATGGCATCGGGCAATGCCAGATGCCATTTTTCTCAGAGAAATCAGACATGTCAAATCACATGCGTCCGTCAAAATGGGCGTGCATACCGATTTCCAGTTTGCTGACGACTTTCTTGACGCCATCAATGACCGCCGCTTTCTTGGCCTGTTCAATGACTTCGTCTGAATGTGCGATTCCCGTTAGAACGACTGTACCATCTTTGCATTTGACATTCAGGAAGAATACAGGTATCTTCTTCACATGGAGAATCTCACGTTCGACTTTCTGGGCCAACGTATAACTCTTCAGTTTCTCAATACCGCGCTTGATTTCATCCTGCGGAATCGCCTTTGCCATGGCTGTAATCAGCATGGTAACCTTCTCTGGGGAAATGTCACCCGTGTTGAAGATAACGTCGTAATTCAGCGGATTTGCCCATTCGGAATCGAAGAAGAAATTGTTGAAGCCCTCGCGGTTGTGATCGACTCTGGACACGACAGTGCGTGCCTGGGCGATGTCCAGTTCCTCAGCCTCGGCGACTCGCTGGCAACGGATTTCGGGCGGTGCAATCAGCCGAACGCTCAGACTGCCTGGGACATCCTTGAAGAGCATCTGACCGCCACGGCCCAGAATAACGCAATTGCCTTGAAGTGCCTCTTCGTACAGCACCAGTTTCAGACAGGTCACATACTCCTCGACCGCATTGGTCAAGGACGCAAAGAAACCTGGCTTCCGTTCGTCGAATGCCTCACGCTTCTTCTGCGTTACGCCTAACCCCTCAAGGCGGGCATCGACGATGTCTCGGTCGATGAAGTGCGCATCCAATGCATCTGCCAGTTTTCTGGCGATGATTCGACCATACGCGCCACGTTCTCGTGCAATGGTGATGATTGCCATGGTTTGCCTCCTTGTGGTTAAAATTGTTTTTGTTTTGGAAGGAAACGCCTGCAAACTTTGAACAGCGTGCGGCGCACATTTCAATTTTAATCCATAAAAGTGAAAAATGCAAATTATTCATTGAAAATTTCTTTTTTCTCCATAGTTGCAAGACCAATGGCTGGAAGTATATTTTGAATAAAATGCGATTACTACACGAGAAATGCAGGAGCCTCCTTCCATGCACCACAATACATACGATCATGGCTTGTTCATCACTTTTGAAGGTCCTGAAGGTTCAGGTAAAACCACGCAGATCAAACTTCTGGAAGAACGTCTGAAAGAGCAGGACTATGAGGTTCTTACCACACGGGAGCCTGGTGGGACGTTGCTCGGAGAAGAACTCCGCACGCTGCTCATGACTTTTCAAGCGGAGGAAATCACTGCCGAGGCCGAATTGATGATGTTCAGCGCCAGCAGAATTCAGCATATCAAACGCGTTATCCTCCCATTCCTTAAACGGGGCGGCGTTGTCCTCTGTGACCGATTCATTGATTCCACAACAGCATACCAAGGCTATGCACGTGGTCTGGATATCGAATTCATCCATACAATCAATGATTTCGCCATTTGCGGGCGATACCCTGATTTGACCATTGTCCTTGACCTTGATGTCGAAATCGGTCTGGCGCGCACGCGTGAACGTGCCCACGGAACCGTCACCAATGATCGAATCGAGGCTGAAAGCAGAGCATTTCACACTGCCGTCCGCAACGGTTTTCTGGAAATCGCCCGCAAAGAGCCAGGCCGTGTCAAGGTATTCGATGCCAACCGCCCAGTCGAACTGGTGCAAGCCGATGTCTGGTGGGAGGTATATCATGCCCTTGGCTGATTTTTACAATGAGTTTCCCTTGCTCTGCCAGCGTCTGGAGCAGGCAAAGGCAAACGGCCGTACTGGCCAGGCGTATCTCCTCATGGGCGATGATGCGGAGTTTCTCCTCAAGTTCGCCAAGGCATGGGCGATGACTGCCGCTTGCCAGTCACCAGCGACAAATGGCCAGGCCTGCATGAAATGCAAGGCTTGCTCATGGTTCCTGCGAGATGGATATCCTGAATTGCGCATCATCAGGCCGCAGTCAAAATCTCGAACCATCACCGTTGACGTCATGAGAGATTTTGAACATTGGATTGGTCTGGTAGCCACGCCTGGTTTCCTGAAAGTCGGCATCATTATGGAGGCCGAATGCCTTGGCGACGAAGCACAGAACGCGTTCCTCAAGACCTTGGAGGAGCCCCCGCCAAACACCATGCTTCTGTTGCTCACCGTCAACGCCCGAAAACTCCTCCCAACCATCCGATCACGCTGTCAGACACTTTCGCTTCTTCGAAACAAGACAGATTATGCAACAGCATTGAAAAAAGACATTTTCACAATCATTCAACCACTTCGAAGACAGGCTGGTGCAGCCATCGGCCTCCAGACGAGTGCTAAGATTTTTCGGATTTTCTCCGAACTCCACAAGGATGCCGAAGCCATGGCTGAGGACCTTCGAGACAAACGGTGGGATTCCGTCGATGATCCGCGCTTGAAAAAGCAACTTGAAGACGACTTAACTGCCCGAATTGAGGCAGAATATGTCCGTATGAGAGAATCGCTACTCGGTGCTATCCAGGCGTGGTTCCTTCAACGGTTGCTAATCGCGTCAGGCGTTAAGAGAGAACTGCTTCCACATCAGGAACTGCTCCCCTTCTCGGAAGAACTATTTACGCGTCCAGTGCCTCAGGAAGAAGCAGACAGGGACATTGTGCTGGCGGAGGAATTGGCCTCATGCATCCGAGGCAACGTCGATGAACGTCTGGCTTTGGACTCTTTCTGCTTGAATGTCAGCGCAAAAGGATGATACGTACATGTCGGAGATTTTAGCGCCCGCTGGTTCGCCTGAAGTCCTGGCCGCAGCACTTGCCGCTGGAGCCGATGCCGTATATTTTGGGTTGAAAAAACTTAATGCGCGCCGAGGCGCGGTGAATTTTGAACCTGTGACGTTGGAATCAACAGTCACACAGATTCATTCGGCAGGCGCAAAGGCCTATTTGACATTGAACATCATGCTGTGCCAGCGTGAACTCGGCCTCGCATACAGGACGTTGCAATGCGCCCAGAACGCTGGTGTGGACGCCGTTCTCATAACCGACCCCGCTCTGCTTGACGTCATCCCGTTTTTCCCAAAACTGGATTTTCATTTCAGCACGCAGGCCGCCATTTCCTCCTCTGCGGGAGTCAATGCGGCAAAAGCTCTTGGAATAAAGCGAATCGTGCTTGCCCGTGAACTCTCGCACGATGAAATCGCCTCATGCGCGGACTGCGGAGTTGAAATTGAGATTTTCATACAGGGTGCCCACTGTTTTTCATGTTCAGGCAGATGCCTGTTGTCCTCTTGGGGTGGCGGACGTTCTGGCAACCGCGGGGCTTGCACAAGCCCCTGCCGCGTCCGATGGACAAATGACCATGATGTTGCCGCTAATCCGCTGTCTATGCACGACATGTCCCTGCTTCAGGATTTGCGTGAACTAGAGGCGCTTCATCTGGCTTCCTATAAGATCGAGGGACGATTGAAAAACGCCAAATGGGTCAGTTCAGCGGTAAAACTGGCACAGGAGGCACTTGAGCCTGACATGAATCTTTTGGAACTTCAGGAAAAGGCGCAGGTGCTTGGAGATTATACAGGCCGTAGACTGTCCGATGATTTCTACCACGGTCAACGCCATGGACTTACGGGTGATTCTGCCAGGCGTGCTTTGGGTCAGTTGTCCGCAGACTGCGCTCAAAATCAGGTTGAAACGGATGTTGCTCCCCATCTTATTGTCACCGTCACACCTGATGAGCGTAACGGCTTGCATGTCTCCCTTTCCCATGGAGATGCAACCGATTCACTGCGCATCCCACCACAGAGAATCGCTAATCCCAAGCGCGCGGTCACGCTCTCTGACATTTTTTCTGAACTTCCCAACGCCATACCCTCAAATGAACCGACTCCTGAATTCGTCATCCCCAAGGAACTCTCAGATATTCTCCTGCCGAAATCAATTCGTAACAACATCCATGAATTTATCTCAACATTTCTTCGACTGAAGGACAGGGATACCGACGGAGTCGTGCGTAACATCAGCCTTCCAGAACAAGTCCTCGAATTGCTGGAGAAACAACCTTTCACCTGTCCTGACAACTCACGGATGCT
>JAGCTA010000110.1 GCA_017963875.1 Victivallales bacterium
CATTAGTTTCTTTGATGGGATTTGTGCCAGGATGATGGCGACAAACATGATGGCGCATCCATACAATTGTCTGCGGGAAAGGCGTTCATCAAGGAGCAGCCAACTTCCAATCACGGCAAAAGTGGATTCCAGACTCATGATGATGGACGCAATGGTCGGATTGTAGTTCTTCTGCCCAAGAATCTGAAGGGTATATGCGATGCCAGACGACATGATGCCTGCGTAAAGGATAGGAATGTAGCAGGACTTCAATGCAGACCAACTGGGGCAGCCTTCGTTTTTGAACATCATGAATCCACATAAGACCGCAACAGTAAAGAACTGAATGCAGGACAATTTGATGCAGTCCATTTTCGGCGCGAAAAAATCAACGACAAGGATATGGACGGCAAAGACGAAGGCGCAGAGTAGCACATATCTGTCGCCCTGAGAAAGTGTAAATTGACGCAATTCATTGATATCAAATGAGTTGCTATTTGGATTCATGCAAAGCAGATACAAAGCGACAACTGCCAGAAGAACGGCAATCCAAAGCAGCCAACTCCAGGGCTTTCTGAGGAAGATTCCTATGATTGGAACGATAATGATATAACACGCGGTGATGAATCCCGCTTTGCCTGCTTCCGTGTAGCAGATGCCAATCTGTTGCAGGGAACTTGCAACAGCCAGTGCTATACCGCAGATGATGCCTCCCGTTAACAGCAATGGAAAGGAGGAATTCTTCTCCTTGGAAAGTTTGAATTTGTCAAGCAGGAATATGCATGGTATAAGGAACAAGGCACCGAGCAGTGAACGGATGCAATTGAATGTATAGGGGCCGACATGGGCCATGCCAGACTTTTGCGCCGTAAAGGCAAAGCCCCAGATGATGGCTGTCAGAAGCAGGAAAAAGGTGTTTTTCAATTTCATTGTTTCAGCAATGCTCTTTTGGGTATTTGAGAAAGAATTGTCAAGGGATTGAGATTATCGCGCATCCATCATATAGACAGACATCTGCACGTTTCCGCGATTCTGCCATAGCGCGTATGGAATCGCCGTGACAGTTTTCGGCTCTGTCGCAGGTGCCTCGCTTGAATACAGTTTGGAAGAGGGGATGCGCCGCTGCGCAGTGAAGCGGATTCCAACAGTGCCTGGGAGCAGGGCTTCGACAGGAACGAGTTCAAAGTTAGCATTTGCGGGGACTGAAAGTTCGATTGGCGCATATCCTGCGTTTTCTGGAGCCTCCACGCAATAGACAATGGGACCACGGGTCAGCGCGACTTTTCCGATGTCTGCGGGAGCCCTGCAAATGATTCGCTTGACCTGCATGGGGAATGTGATGTTCAGTGTTTCGCCTGTCTTCCACTCGCGCAATGATTTCCAGTAGCCGTTGACGATTTCCCCGCCTGCTGGAAGCACGGGATTGTCTTCGCACCATGCGGGGATGCGAATGGCAAGCGTGAATTTGCCGCCACGGCGGATTGTTACCGCGACTTTCCCGTCGTATGGATAGTCGGAGGCAATATCCACTGCGAAATCATCCGTATCAACAGACGCGGCGACAGGGATGTCAATGGCAAGCATGTCCTTTGTAGCACGGTAGCAGAAATTGCCGAGTTGAGGGAGGAATCGGCAGTAATTTGTCGGGCAGCAACTGCAATTGTACCATGGCTGACGTGTCGCCGAGGCATGGCTATACTGGAGCGTGTTGTTGTTGTACTCTAGACGGTTTACATAGAAATACGAATCTCCTTTCAGTGAAATGCCGCTGAGCGCCCCGTTGAAGATGCAGCGTTCAATCACATCCGCGTATTTTTCCTCATTGGTCAGGGCAAGCATTCTTGATGCAAAGAGCACGAGGCCGATGCTGGCGCAACTTTCGTTGTAGGTGCGGTCGTTTGGAAGGTCGTCGTCTTCGCAGAAGGCCTCGCCGCTGGGATTGCTTCCAATGCCGCCAGTAATCGCCATTCGGTGCTGAGTGATGCTGTCGAACAGCCGTTTGCATGCGTCAAGAAGTTCCTTGTCGCCAGTCAGAGCGGCGATGTCCGCCATGCCTGAATACAAATAGACGGCTCGAACGGCATGGCCGACGGCCTCTGTCTGTTCACGGACAGGAATATGGGCCTGACGGTTGGGAAGGCCGCCAGCATCCATGTGTTCCTTTTCAACGTAATAGTTTGGCTTCGTGCCGCGCCTGTCAATAAAAAGTTTGGCAAGTTTCAAGTGCATGGGATTGCCAGTGACCTTATAGAGTTTGCAAAGAGCCAATTCGATTTCTTCGTGGCCTGGGTATCCCTCACGGCCGCCTTCGCCGAAGACGCTCCAGATATAATCAACGTAACGGCACATCGCGTCTAGGAAGAGCCTGTTTCCAGTCGCCTGATAATGTGCGACGGCGGCTTCCGTCAGATGTCCCGCGCAGTAGAGTTCATGCCAGTTGAAGAGATTCGTCCACCGTTTGTCCTGTTCGGTTACGGTGAAATGCGTGTTCAGGTATCCGTCGGGTTGCTGTGCGGAAACGACCAGCCTGACGAGTTCATCAAGGCGTTCCTTGATCTTCTCGCCGCCAGGCTGGTTTGAAACGTATGCCATGCCTTCCATGACCTTTGCGACATCGCTGTCCCAGAAGATATGCGGCATCGGCTTGTCGCATCCAGGTGTCCAATTGAGTTTGAATGCCTCGATGCGTCCTGTTTCCTCGCAGCGCTTGATTGCGGACGGGATGGTGACAGTGATATTGCTTGCCTGGCGTGGAGCGAAGAATCTATCTTTCAACTTGATGCTCATGATGTTTCCCCTGATGAATGTTTGGTACTATGGTGAACGCAATTAGTCGTTGGAATTCAACTGGTTGGCTTGGCCTTTGGAGTTTTTCCCCGCAGGAGGATAATACTTGTCAAGAAATTCCGTCTGGATTTTCAGCGCGTCTTGGGCGGGCTTGGATTCCGTATAGAGAACGAAATTATGCCCCCCATTCGGCATGACATGGTAGGAATAGTGCTTGTTCAGACGCTTGAACTGGCTGATGAGGTCGTCATGGCTTTGATGGAAGACGGAGCCTTCGTAGGCGCCGCCGATGAACAGGAGAACCTTGGCGGACAACTTTTCGGCATTGTGGACAATACTGCGCGTCATGAGTCCACGCAGTTGCACGTCAACTGGCTGGTTGCAAAAATCCGCCCAACTAAGCCAGTTGTTCGCGCCGCGTGCCATGCGGTCCCAGTAATAGCGTTGAGGCGTGACGAGCCATGCGTCATAACTGACGACCGCCTTGCAGCGTTCACCCGCTCGTGCCGCAGCAAGAAGTCCAACGCCAGCCCCGAAAGAATGGCCGATCATTGCAAATGAGTCGGGTTGGGCGTATGGAAGTTTCCAAGTCGCCCTTAGCATGGAAAGACAATCATCGACTTCGCCTTCGAGGTTCTCGATATCACCCTCGCATTTGATTAGTTTTCCCTTGATTTCAATATCCTGCTGAAACAACGGTTCGCCACGCATTGCAGGGCAGGCGATGACATAGCCTTGCTCGGCTAGTTCCGCAAGCCATCCGAGAAAATACGTCGGAATGCCGAAAGCCGCGCCATGGCAGTACAGAATCACAGGTAATTTGTCAGTCGGTTTCGGTGATGCGGGACGGATGACGCCGCCATACTGGTTGAGATTGGCGACTTTCCATTGGACGACATCAAAACGAAGACTTCTGTAGGATGGGAGATTCAGTGTTGTCAAGACGGTAAAGGACGCATCAGGCATGTCCTGCCATTTGGGCTGAGGCAGCGGTTTCAGGTCATCCATGCACTTCAGGCCATCCTTCCATGTCTTCAGGGCCTCTTCCTTTTTGCCTTGGGTACTGAGCAATCGTCCATCGAACCATTTTTGAAACGGGGCCAGTACGTTCTTGCCTTCGATAAGCGGCGTCTTCAGTGCCATGACGAGTTGCTTTTCCTCATCTGTTGGGATTCTGAACTCGTTTTCAAGCGGTTCCAGCCCTGGTCTGTCGGTATCGCCTGCGAAAAGAAGTGCCGTGAAAAGGAAAACGAAAACAAGGTGGAATTTCATCGTATGGATCATGGCTGAAGCAAACAGGCTGGTTGATGTGAAGCCAATGCTATCTTGGCATGAAACTGTGTCATCGGAAGAGGTTAGAACAGTCCAATGACACAGTTGCAAGGAAAAGACTGTCAGTCCTGAATGGGGTCTGGATCCGCTGACAGCCAGTCAAGCATATCATTGGAAAGTTTCTTGATTTCACGGATGATTGCCTTCTGGCCGTTGGGGAGGTCGATATGGTCGCCAGTCTTGTGGCCAAGGAGAATCTTTCCAAGAGGAGCCTCGAAGGATATGATGTTCTTCTCTGGCATCGTATCCATCAGGCCGAGAATATGATAGGACTCTTCCTGACCTGTCGATTCATTTCTCAGCACGACAGTACAGCCAGGGACGACATTGTTGTTGACTTCCACGCTGCGGAAATCCGTCGCTCGGATGTCCAGCAGACTCTTTTCATATTCGCTGCGGCGGTTGTTGAGGAAGCGCTGGCGTTCCTTGGCGAACTTGAATTCGGAGTTTTCGCGCAAGTCGCCATATCCACGCGCGACTTCAATGGCCTTGGTGTTTTCTGGAATCAGTTTGTTGATGATGTGCTCCAGTTCCATCTGGCGTGCCTTCAGGCTGCGAATGGAAGTGATGCGGGGCAGGGTAGAACGAGCCTGAAGCATCTTCTTGTCTGCAACCATCTCCAATGCATCTGGATACAAACGGACAATCTGCACCAGGAGGCTCTGGCGTTCACCTGCGTCAAGCAGCGACATTCTTTTCGCGCAGCGGACGAGGGAGGCGACTGCGGCCTGATCGCCGTCTTTCATAATCTGCCTTTGGAATTTCTCATCGGAAAGCAGCATCCTGTGGAGATCGCGCTGTGCCTTCAGATAATAACTTTTGACCTCCTTGAGGAGTGTCTTGAAAATAAGCGGTGCATCGGTGAGATAGGTTTTCTTCAAGTCATCGTAGTCTGATTTCCATACCCAATAAAGCAAGTCCGCAGAGACTTTTCCCGTACTGAGTTTGCTTTCGACCACGTCATGGAGCAAATTCTTGAATTCTGTTCCCGCGAGCAGTTTTTCTGTATGCGCCCAGAGTTTGAACGGCAGGCCGCAAGTCTGCTCAACGAGGTATTCGGGGCCCTTTGCGGAATATGTGGCGCGGAACCAGTCTTGTATCTGCTTGCCTGCCATTTCATTGCTTGTCGTGGCGAAAAGATCCTCCTGCTTCCAGACAATGGCTTCGTCGGTGATCTGCTTGATGAGATTATTGAACCATTCCTGGTAGTTTGATGAGTGTTCCTGAAGAATGGCAATCGCCAATGCGAACATGCCCGTATATTCCTCACGGATGGACGCGCCTTTGAGAATCGTTGAGACGTTGTTAAGGTCTGTGCCTTCGTTGCATGAGAAATCCGTTGCCGTCTTCAGGCGTTCAACGAGTTCCTGAATACTACGCGAGGCATCCCAGCGAGACCCCTGGACGGGACTTGCCGCTTCTTTTTCCTGCGGCACATTCGAGACATTCGTTAGATTACGCAACGTCGTATCAGAAAGAATGCGGGGGACAAGCAGTGCTCTGGTCAGGTTCATCGGCAGTGTGTGCGCGGTGACGACGCATGAACGAACCAACGCCTCTAGTTCAGCCTGCGGCATTTTGGATGGCTTGTCTTCCTTCCTCAGCCACTTCTCGACGTCAGTGCCTTTCTTGACGACGATGGCGTTTTCAAGAAAACTGCGCAGACTGATGATATGCTTGCGCTTGATATTTGAGAATTTCGCGGCGCTGGCATCATTGCCCTGTGCGGAGTCTTTGCCGCTTTTGCCTTTTGTGGCCTTGTGCGGGTCTGGCAAATCATCGCAACTGATTTTGACTTCATTGCCCATATCATCGATTTGGATGACTTCACCGACGCCTAGCGAACGCTCAAAGCAGAAAATGTGCGCGTCAGCAACTTCTTCCATCACCTTCCATTTCTGCGCGATATGCGCCAATGCGACGTCTTCCTGGTTGATTGACAGCGCATTGAAAAGCCCATCTTTATCAAAGTAGTTCTTAAACTGCTGTTTTGCCAGTGTTTCATAAAGGCTTCTGAAATCCGCTGAATCGAGTGCGGCGTCAAGCATTGCCCGCACGAGTGCAACCGCATTTTCGGGGATGCTGCCAAGGGAGTTGTTTCTCGCGAAATCCGCAAGTCCCCCAGTCCAGAATTGCACGACTTCCGCCTTCCATTCATCGCTTGTCGCGGGAGATGCTTCAGAGAGGATGGCGGCCAGTTTCGCGAAACTGTCTGATGAATTCGCCGTGGCTCCTTCAAAGAGTTTTTTCAATTCGTCGTTGCATGACTGATAAGTGATGGATTCTGACATGGATCGTGTTTTTCCTTTTTTTGTTTTTCCCATGGCTGAAGCCCTGCTGACAAGTGTCTGCTGTCAACAGAAACCGAGGCCACGGTTTCCACATTGTTTTGATATATAATATAGTATTATTTGTTTTCGATTGCCTGCCGTGACGCTATAATCTGTTGTAAATTTTGTAATTTGAGACAACATGCTCCGCGACCTGCCTGGCTTCTTCCTCACGCCAGATCGGCGGCAGCATGATGACATCTGCCTCGACGTTTTTTGGAAAGTCCATGGTATGGACGAGGAAGCCGTCAAGGACAATGGCGAGTCTGGAACTCCTGTTTTCAACGGATGCCTGCCGCCAGAGGTTCTGGCCGCGATGGTCCATCATCAGGCGAAGCCCCCATTTCCCGTTGTCGCCTCGGACCAGTTGTACGTCTCCAAAACACGATGAGTCAACCAATGGGAATTTGCTAATGACCACTTCCTCCGTACCTTCGTAGGTGGAAACGGGCAGAATGAGCATCGTCTGTGGAGCGAAATTCCCTTGTTGCACAATCTTGTGGAAACTGATGCAGAAAATGGGTTTGTCAAAGGAAGAGCACGACTGAAGGAGGGCCGCCAGAAAGAACAGAAGAAGCAGTTTCCCGAGTTGGCGTGCTAGTGGATGGTTGATTTTTGATTGCGGATTGTTCATTCGTCAAGTTTTCTGTAAAGGGTACCGATGCTGATGCCCAGGAGTTTTGCCGCAGCCTCCTTGTCCTGCCCGCAAAACTCGTATGCCTTGCGCAGGTAGTCCCTTTCGCAAAGTTTCAAATAGGCCTTGAGCGTCATGAATGACTCCTTGGTCATGCTTTGCGTTGCCGCTGGCTGATTCTCTGTGTCATCATGGACTTCTGGAAGCCCAAGTTGTTTTGCATCAATGATATTGGAATCTGGTGGCGCGACTGTGACGCTGCGCTGGACCACATTTTGGAGTTCACGGATGTTTCCAGGCCATGGATAGCGTTGAAGCATTTCCATTGCCTCCTGGGTGAAGGTGAATTTTCTGTTGTGCTCTTCAGACGCGCGTTTGAGGAAGAAGCGAGCCAGTTCAGGAATGTCATCCGTGCGTTCTCTCAGTGATGGTACCCGTATCGGGAAGGAATTGAGGCGGAAGAAAAGGTCCTCGCGGAAAAGGCCGTTTTTGATGCGTTCCTCCAGATTTTCATTCGTCGCCGCAATGACACGGACATCTACTTGGAAGAACTGCGTGCTTCCGACAGGGCGGACCGTCTTGTCCTGAAGGATTCGCAGCAGCGAAAGTTGCATGGAAATTGGTATGGAACCGATTTCATCCAGAAAGATGGTGCCGCCGTCTGCGGTCTTGAACAACCCGTCTTTGGCTTTCAGAGCGCCAGTGAACGCTCCCTTGACATGCCCGAAAAGTTCTGATTCCAAGAGATTTTCGGGCATGGCAGAACAGTTGATGGCGACAAATGGCTTGTCGCGGCGAGATGATTCAAGGTGAATCGCCTTTGCGACAAGTTCCTTGCCGACGCCGCTTTCGCCGCGTACCAATACAGTCAAGTCCGTGTCAGCGACTTTTACGATTGTGTCGTAGAGTTCCTGCATCGCCTGGTGTTCCCCGATGATGCCCTGGAAGTGGACATTGATCTCGGGTTCCTCGGCAGATTCGCTGACGGGAGCGGGCACCGTGTTTTTTTTGCGCTTGTTCTGGAGTGTCGGAAGGATTGCCTCAATGGCCTCTATTGCGGACTGTGTCCTGACAGGTTTGGGAAGGACCGCAGAGACTCCGTCTGACAGTGCCGCGCGTGCCTGTTCCAGTTCAGCGTATGCCGCAGTGACAATTGTCGGCGGAAGAATCTGACGCAGTTCAGGCGTTTTCTCTAAGAACTGCCACGTCGTATATGAACAGACAAGTATATCAGGCGAATCCGTCTGCAAACTTGAAGCAAGCGATTCATTGTCCGAGGCGGATTTCACTCGATGTTCCAGACTTCTGAAAAGCGCTCTCAGGATGTCCAGAAGATTGGGGTCTTCCTCCATTATCAGAATCTTTGCTTTGACATTACTGGAACTCACGTCTCGTTTCCTGTATGATGATGCTTATTGAACCAAATTATAACATAAATTCTTTTGGCAATAAGGCAAGTCATGACGAGGTGTTTTTGACATGTTATGACAGTTTTTGGAAAAAAACATAGTTTTTATTCTTTTGTCAGAAAACACGATTTTGAATATGGATAAAAAAATTTTACAAAAAAAAGACAAAAAAATAAAAACGGGATGTGAAAGATTTGCTTTTTATGTTATAGTGTATAGTGTGACGTCAATTTTTAATTAAAGGCAAAAAGGAAATGGAAGAGTACATTTGGGAATTAGCGGAAAACAACGAAGAGCGCGTCCAGGCATTGATTAACGAGGCTGGTGTTACACGTCCCATTGGATTGGTTTTGGATATGCGTGGCATTGGTCCTGACAAGATTCGGGATTTTCTCAATCCGACGTTGTCTGGGATTAGCGATCCATATTTGCTGCCAGGGACGAAGGAGGCCTCTGCGAGGCTGTGGAAAGCCATTCACGCGGGGCAGCGGATTCTGATCCATGGCGACTATGACACGGATGGGATTACCGCCTCGGCTCTTGTGGCCTGGGTGCTTCGCCGCAACGGCGGCAATGTGGAGTGCTATCTGCCGCATCGTATCGATGACGGCTATGGCCTGACGGTCGAGTCGATTACAAAGACCCATGCGGACCAGTGTGATTTGCTGTTGACTGTGGATTGCGGAATCACATCGTACGAAGCCGTGGCATTGGCGAAGTCAAAGAAGTTGGATTTGATTATCACTGACCACCATACGCCTGGTCCAGAGCCATTGGAGGCCCTGGCGGTCGTTGACCCGAAACTGCCTGGTGCGCCAGTGGAGATACAGGAACTCGCAGGTGTCGGTGTCGCATTCAAGATTTGCCATGCCTTCCTGAAATACGGTCGTGAAAACGGTTTTGGCGGCGAAGATACGGATTTGCGCGAAGGCCTTGACTTGGTTGCACTTGGCACTGTTGCCGATATTGTTCCGTTGCTGCATGAAAACCGCATTCTTGTCAAGCATGGCTTGAAGATACTCGCAGGAAAGCAACGCCCTGGCATTCATGCGTTGTGCGAGATTTCGGGTGTCAACGAAGAATTGGCGACTGGGGATATCACCTATCGTCTGGCACCGCGCATCAACGCGACTGGGCGACTGGGCGACCCGACAGACAGCCTGAAACTGCTTGAAGCGGACAACATGGTGGATGCGACGTCTCTTGCCAAAATCTTAGACGAGCAGAATCGCGAACGTCAGACCATTGAGGAAGAAGTCGTTCAGGATGCCGAGGCCCAAATCGCGCGCCGCTATAACATTGATACAACAAGGTCAATCGTTGTGTGGAGCGACGGATGGCATCAGGGCGTTGTCGGTATCGTCGCATCACGGCTGACTCGTAAATACCATCGTCCGTCAGTGGTTTTGACCCGTGATCCGCAGGGGCAGTTCACAGGTTCGGCGCGTTCCATTCGTCGGCTCAATCTAGTTGATTTGCTAGGCGAATGCAGTGAATGTCTGCTACGTTTTGGCGGTCATGCCATGGCGGCTGGATTGTCGTTGGAGGAATCTCGCCTTGAGGAATTCTGCAAATGCTTTGACGAGGCGGTGCAGCGTGTGCTCGGCATTGAATCCATGAAGCCGATTATCCCGATATGCGGAGAAGTAGCCTTCCGTGAGTTGGACGATGTGTTCTTTCTTGAACTGGAGATGCTTGAACCATTTGGCCATGGCAATCCAGAACCCGTTTTCATTACGCACAACGTCTGTCCTGAGCGGAAAAACAACGCTGGCATCAAGCATACGCGAGGGATATTGCGCGATTCTGAGGGGACACGGATGCAATTCATCGCCTTTGGAAGGCTGCCAGATTCATTCCCGCCGCCACCTTGGGACGTCGTCTATTCACCGCACATCAACCGCTTTAACGGTCAGGCTGTTCCGCAGTTGCGCATTCTGGACGTCAAGACTGCCAATTCATAAATATCAGCACTCTATTTCCCCTGATTGTCGGAAATTGCATTTGCCAATGAGACAGTGCAAAGACCCCAAGGGGTCAAATATTAGTACCTCCAGGTTGAACGAAGTGAAACCTGGGGGGACGCCGAACGAATGGATTCCGATCTCTCGGAGAGGTCGAACCTACTTTCTTGGGGAAAATAGATCGAAAAATCAGAGATGCCAATTGAATCAGTCCTCTGATTGTGTCAGATGCCTTGAAAAGGCGTGTGCCGTTTTCATCGCAGAAGTGTTTTTGAATATTGAATTTGCCATGCCCTGAGGCACGGCAGCAAAACCATGGAACATTCAATCCAAAGGAGCATGCATTTATGGGAAAGAAGGTCAAGGTCGGCATTATCGGTGCTGGCGCCATCGGGTCGGTTCATGCCGACAACTACAAGAATGTTGCGGATGCAGAAGTGATTGCGCTTTGCGACCTTCTGCCAGACAAACTTGAAGAGAAAGCCACTCGCCATGGCATTCCGTTGAAGTATACCGATTACAAGGAACTGTTGGCGAACAAAGACATTGAGGCGGTTTCCGTGTGCGTTCCAAATGATATGCATGCGCCAATTGCAGTTGATGCGTTGAAGGCGGGCAAGCATGTCCTGCTTGAGAAGCCAATGTGCCTGAATGCGCAACTCGCGCGTGATGTCGTCGCGGCTCGTGACGCATCGGGCAAACTGCTTCAGATTGGCATGGTTCGCCGTCAGGAAACCGAGGCTGCGATCATCAAGCAGTTGATTGCTGAAGGCAAACTCGGTGAAATCTACCAGATTCGCATTCGTCTGATTCGTCAGCGCGGTATCCCTGGTCTCGGCGGTTGGTTCACCACCAAGGCGCGTTCTGGCGGCGGCGGCATCATCGACATCTCTGTCCATGCGCTGGACTGGGCGATGTATGTCACCAACATGTGGAATCCGACTGCCGTTTCGGCAAAGACGTATTCCAAGTTCGGTTCGCCGATGAAGAACTACCATTACGTCAGCATGTGGGCAGGACCGCCAAACTACGATGGAACTTTCGATGTCGATGACTACGCCGCTGGACTTATCCGTTTCGGCGAGAAGGCGACGCTGTCCTTCGAGGTCGCCTGGGCGTGCAATGCCAAGTCAGAGTATGTTATTGAAATTCTCGGTGACAAGGGTGGCGTCCGCTCCGATGGCGATGGACTCGTTCTGACGACCGAATTCGATGATCGCCCTGCGGAAATCCGCATGGACTACGACAAGAAGAACGAGAGTTTCACACGCGAACTCCGCAAATTCATTGGAGCCATCAACGGCGAAAACGAAATTCCCGCGACGGGCGAGCAGGGCATCATCATGATGCGCGTTCTTGATGGTATCTATAAATCCTCCGACCTCAACAAGGAAGTCGAAATCTAAAAGCACTTGTGGGACAGGACACTATCCATGGCAGGAAGAAACAACATTAAAACATCGATAATTGCGGCCGTACGAGATGACGTAGACTTGGAGGCCGCGTTGAAATCCCCTGTGAGAATGGTGTTTCTGCTTTCAGGAGACCTCCTGTCCCTAGGTGTCCAGACGCGTCGTCTCCATGATGCGGGGAAGCAGATTTTTCTGCATTTTGATCTCGTCAGTGGTTTAAAGGGCGACGTGTCGGGGATTCGCTACGCGGCTGACAATTTTTACTTGAATGGAATCATTTCCACAAAACCCGCATGTCTGAAAATGGCTCGTGACGAGAAACTTCTGGCGGTTCTGCGTATTTTCGTAATTGACTCGTCTGGTTTTCGCACAGGCATTCAGCATGCACAATTATGTCAGCCAGATTTTGTGGAGGTGCTTCCAGGGGTATCTGGCAAAATCATCCAAATGGCCGCGAATCATTTTGAGCAGCCAGTGATCGCAGGTGGATTGATTCAAGATGAAGCCGATGTTACGCAGGCACTTGCCGCAGGTGCCGCTGCCGTTTCCACGTCATGTCATCTGCTGTGGCGGTGAATCGCGGAGATGGCTGCTGCAAGGGCGAGAGAGTTAGTTTCATGGGACAAATGGGACCCATGGGACAAGTGGGACAGTTGACCACGGAAGGAGTAGGGGTGTCAGGCCGTCCTCGGCCTGGTCAACACGATGCACGAAACACGCCATGTCTTCATTGAAGTCGTCCCATTTGTCCCGCAGGTCCCAAGTGTCCCAATATAATTTGTGTAAAGAATAAGTGAAATCAATGGAAAGTCATCCTAAATGGAATCATTTGGCTGTGGCGAAAGCGCTTTTCGCCTGTGGAAAAAACGCATTGGAAGGGCAGGCGTTGGGGCATTGGAAACTCAAGACGGATGGCACGCTTGTAACGCGCTTGGATGTCCAAAATGAAAAGATGTTCAAGGAAATCCTGACGTCAGCGCTTCCAGACAGTCTGTTCCTTGGCGAGGAAACTCTGCCCGAATGCTCGGAGGAGTATCTTCGCAGCGCCTTCCATGGTGATTGCTGGGTCGTTGACCCGA
>JAGCTA010000111.1 GCA_017963875.1 Victivallales bacterium
CTGCCAGGCACTGCCAGGCACCGCATTGCGCGATTCGGACACGCTTGCGCGCATGGCGCTCGGCGCGATGCGCGGCGGCGCGGCAGCCATCCGCGCGGACGGCGTTGCGGACATCACCGCCATCAAAAAACTCGTCAACCTGCCAATCATCGGACTGAACAAAGAGAAACGCGACATGTCCGTGCCTTTCATCACGCCGACCTTCGAGCACGCAAAGGCGATTGCCGAACTCGGCGCGGAAATCATCGCGCTGGACGCGACGCTTCGCCCGCACCCAAACGGCGTCACCGCCGCCGAACTCATCCGCCGCGTCAAATCCGAACTGGGCGTGCTCGTCATGGCGGATATTGCCACATACGAGGACGGCATCGCCGCCGCTGAGGCAGGTGCCGACCTGCTCTCGACGACGCTCGCTGGCTATACACTGGAAACCATGCCCATGCCGCCTGGGCCCGACCTGGAACTGCTTCGGCGCCTTGTCAAAGCCGTTGACACGCCCGTCGTCGCCGAGGGGCGCTACTGCACCCCTGGTGATGTCGCCGTCGCGCTCAGCAGCGGCGCACACGCGGTCGTCATCGGCAAGATGATCACCAACCCTGAATTCATCACAAGATACTTCATTGAGCATTTCTCGCAAATGATACCGTTGCATACAGAGGATGTCAATCCGACCACGCGTGATTTCGACCGTAAAAGCACGTATGAAATGGCGGCGCTCATCAATGAGCAGGACGCCACGGTCGCGACGGCCGTCCGTTGCGCCCTGCCTGAAATCGCGCGTGCCGTCGATGAAATAACGCCGCGCCTGGCAAACGGCGGACGGCTCTTCTACGTCGGCGGCGGCACCAGCTGGCGTTTGGCAGTGCAGGACGCAGCGGAATGTCCGCCAACGTATGGCGTCCCAGCAGAGATGATACAGGCCATCATCGCTGGCGGCCGCGATGCCATCTTCCATCCTGTGGAGAACGCAGAAGACGACGCGGCGGCAGGCAATCAGAAAATCAAGCAGCACGGCATTGGAGCCCAAGACGTTGTCATTGGCATCAGCGCCAACGGCAACGCGCCATTCGTCTGCGGGGCACTCGCCGAGGCAAACGCGAGGAAGGCGCTGACTGTCGCCATCGTATGCAATGACGGCACGCGACTGGCCGAACTCGCGGACCATGCCGTCATCCTGCGCACTGGCGCGGAGGTCATCTGCGGCTCGACGCGCATGAAGGCGGGTACAGCGCAGAAAATGGCACTCAACATGATTTCGACCATGACAATGGTCAAGTTGGGGCATGTCACGGGAAACTTCATGACATCAATGAAGCCCGTCAACAAAAAACTCCTCTCGCGCGCCGTTTTCATCGTCTCGCAGGTCTGCGGCCTTGATGAAAAGAGCGCAAAGGAACTCCTGGAAACCACCGACTGGAACATCCGCCAAGCCATCGTTGATTATCGAAACAACTGCAAATAACGGAGCGAATCATCAATGAAACTTGATTTCCACCACTTTACGAAAGGGACGCTTTTCCTCGTCCGAACCCCCGCATCCTTCCCTGTCGGCTATGCAGACGCGAGTTTCGCCGACATGAAACACAACCTGCACTTCGACTTCGCCTCGCTGCTCGAAACATGGAACACCGCAGACGGCACCGCGTGGATCAGCGACAAATTCCCGCGCAGTTCCTATTGGAAAGATGAACCGAGAGACCCACTGGAGGAATGCTTCGAGGCCGCCGACAAATACGACATGGCATTCCTCCCTGAAGCAGGCGTCATCGATAAAGCATTTGTCCAAGCCCACCCCGACGGCATGTTGACCTCGTATGACGGTAAAAAGAGACACTATGGACGAATTGGCCTCGTCCCCGCCTGCCCGTTTACTCTTGAATATCTCATTGCAAAATACGACGCCCTGCTCGAAAAATTTGGTGCCCATCCAAGTTGTCAGGGGATTTGCCTCCCCGCCGAAAATAGCACGTTTCCAAGTTATGACAAATACACGCAGGACGCCTGGAAAAAACGCTTCGCCACACCGATGCCCTCCCCTGATGAAATGCGCAAAGACGACCGCCTCACACGGCAGGTCCTCTCGTTCTGCGAGGACATCTTCCTCGAAATGTACCGTGCACTCGCTCGCCATCTCAAGCAGAAGTACAACCTGCCGCTGATGCACTATCCGCTCAGCAACACGAGTTCCAGTTCGCACATGCAGCCAACGCACATCTCCCCCGACAGTTGTCTCGCGATGATGCGGAAAGTGGAAGAATTGGATGTTCTTAATCTTCAACTACATCCGCCGCTGTCATCAAATCCGTACGCGTTCAAGTTTGAGGCGGAATTCATGCAGGCGAACTGCGGAGACACCCCCTGCATCGCCGACACGCATTTCTACCACGAAATGAACGCGGGACGCCTCCCTGACATGACGCCGAAGCGCGCGCTCGACTGGATTCTCTCGACCATCACGCCGTATGGCATCTCCTTCTTCTGCTACGGATTCATGAGCGACAGACGCCCCGTCTGGACGGATGCCTTCAAGCCCGAAGCCCCCGTGTTCAACACCTACGTCGAACCGCACACCATCGCCGCCCGCCGCGAGAAGTGCCTACTGGGCATGGACATTGTCGAGCAAATCAAACCCTTCATCGACGGCACGAAGCACACGGCTGACTGCGCGATCTACTGCCCCGAGGAGCAGGCGTCATCCTACATTTTCGGCAGTTTGCCGTCGGAGCATCTCTTTGGCCTCCACGAACTTTTCAACGCCGCCGCGATTCCTGTGAAAGTCACGGCGAAAATGCCGCGCACAAAGGCGGAGCAACCACTTCTGGTGCTATCGGGCATCAAGGAATTGAACGCGGAAGAGGAAGCCTCCCTGAAGAACTACGTCGCAGACGGCGGCAAAGTCATCGTTGTCGGAAGTTGCTGCGAGAACATCCTAAGTATCTGCGGTCTGGACATCGGCGAATCCGAAGGCAGGTTCATCTCCTCGACAGAGCGCGGGTCGTTCTACGGCAACTGCTGGATCAAACTGCCTGAAGCCGCCGTCCGCTTCACCGAACATACAGGCACGGCACTTCACTGCTACGACAATGGCGACCCCGCTGTCACGCAAAAAGGCAACATCGTCTTCATCGGCGCGTCCTGCGCCGTTGACCGCTTCTCGTATTTCCGTGATTTCAATCTCGCGACGCTTTGGCGCGAACTCATCGTCGGACTCGGTGCAACGTCAGGTGTCTCTTTCAACTGTGTCTACCTGAACGCCCCGAACTACCATCAGTTCGTCAGCGCAGACATCTATGCAAACGATAAACGCAACTTGCTCCTGCTCCGTAATTTCGGCATGGAACTAGATAATTCCACGCTCAATTGGGAAATCCCCAACGGAATGGCCGTCACGCACGCATTCGCGGACGGCAGGGAGTTCACCTTCGCAAACGGCCAGAAACTGCCGAAATTCGAGCACTGCATCGCTGTCGTCGCGACTGACGGGAGTAACGACGGCGTCCCGCCGTCGCCGTCTGGCCTGCTCGCAGAATTGGCCGAAGACACCAATTACAACAGGAGATAGCCATCAATGAAACGACATTTCACCTTTCTATTTGCGCTTCTGCTTGCGACGACGGTAGTTCATGCCATCGTCCAGCCAGGCGAGAACCTTCTATACAATGGCATTTTCCAGGGCAATGCGAACGATCCTGTGTCGGGCGCGCCGTCAATGACTCCCGACTTGTGGACGCCGTCAGGCGCGTTCAACTGCGTGAGATTCATCGTGGAATCAGGCGATGCCACAGGCAAGGGCTACGTTCGCTTCTTCCAGCCAAATCCACCTAGTCTTGGCATGGAAGTCATCGTCAAGCAGCCAGGGCTGGTGCTTGTTCCAGGCGAAAAGTACCGCTTTACCGCAACGGTCAGAACCACGGACTTCGAAAGCCCACACTGCGGAATTGTCATCTACGACATGGGCTGGTGTAATGACACGGGCATCCGAAAGTTTCCGAAGAACCAGGACTGGACGGTCATGACCGCAGATATTCCGATGATTTCCGCAAACGGCGGCAAGCACACCTTCGCGATGTTCGCCTGTAACTTCAAGGGGACGCTTGAAATCAAGGACGTCAAACTTGAGGCGCTGTCCGAGAAGGCTCAGAAGGAATCGAAGAAGAGCGAAGTGCTCAAGCAACTCGGAAAGCCAGTCCTCATTCCAATGGAGCCGCTGATCAACCGCATTGTCATTCCAGAAAAGGGGATGGGCAAGGAATTCCCTGAAATGAGTTTCCTGTTCTACGGAACCCTTCCTGAGGAAACGACTCGTAAGGATTATGACATCCGCTATTCGGTCAACGATCTTCCCGAAGACGCGGTTGCGCTTCGGGAGGGAAACAACGTCATCCAGTTCAAGAAAGGCGTCAGACCAGGCGACTTCAATTTAAAGATCAGCGTTGCCAACCGCAAGAGCGGCGAGGTCATCTGCCAACAGGAATACACAGCGACGTTCGTGAATCCCATCAAGACGTCCACCAAAGGCCACAAGCGTCTGAACAATCTTGTAATCGAACTCCTTAACCAGCCAATCAAGAAAACTGCCGAGCCGCAGACTTTCAATTTCTGCACCGTGCGGGACGGCTGGGTGTTCATCGCCGCCGAGAACGCGGCAGCGGAGGCGCTGGAAATCACGCTTGACGATTCGCTGAAGGTCATCAAGGCCTCGACGCCGAGACTTGAGACATTCCGTGACATCTCCATGGGAGAACATACGCTAACCATCAAGGGTGCAGCCAACGGCGGGAATCTCATCATCCGTTCCATACCAGAAATTTACAACTACAAGCCATGCTGCGACAGCATGTTGCCAGAAAACCCGCACTATGACTGGGACGCCCAGAACAAATACGTCCACTACGCCATGACGACGTACAACGACGGCGTCATCCCAGAGCAATACCGCAAGGAGTTCTTCGAGGCGGGCTACAAGTGGATTGGAAGCATCGGTACCTGCAACATTAAGCCTGACACGCTTGTCAGATTTCTGAATAACTGCCAAGGCATGAACGCCCCCCAGTATCATGGCGTCAGCTGCGACGAGCAGTTCTTCGGCAGCCTTCCCTCCATCGTGCCATTCACAGAAGGCATAAAACGCTTCAAGGCCAAGAACGACCACGTCATCTACACATGGGTCAACGGCAGCCCGTCAATCTACGGACTCGACAATGATTTCATCTCGGCGTGCGTCAACACGTGCCGCGGGCGCGGAAGGATCCTCTCGGAGGTCTACTGCGGAACACGCCCGACGCTTGAGAGCGCGAAGAACTATCTGAACACCGAAATTATCGGCAAGGCCATCAACTTCAAGAAGTTCTTCCCGAACATCATGGACCACTGGGGGGTCATCTTCGGCAACTTCATACAGATTCCCGTCATCTCGCTGGCGACCTGCCCGAACGTCGACTACAAGTACTTCCTCGACATGCAGTTCAACCTGATTGCCAACCATCCCGAATGCAAGGACCTGGCCGTCACAGGCTACTGGGGGACGCGCCACTGCGATTTCGAGCTTTACCGCTGGTGCTTCATGCTGACGCGCCACTACTGCATCGAAGGCAAGAGGACGATGCTCTCCGACGAATACGGCTTCACGTATGAGCCTGGCCATGTTCTCAATGGCGATTTCATCAATGGACTGCAGAATTGGAAAGCGACTGGCAATGTCACCACGGGCCGTCAGGCAGAGTATGCCAAGAGGAGCCAGGGGCGCTACTACGCCTTGACTGGTGATACGTTCGCGATTCTGAACAAGATGGCTGGCGAGACAAGCTCCGTGACGCAGGTCGCAAAAGGCTTCATCCCAGGCAAGACCTACTGCCTGCAGTTCGCGGTCGTCGACTACAATGACCTGAAGGCGAAAAAGTTCAATCCGAAGCGCGTCGGCATCGACGTGACGCTGGACGATGGCGCGACGGTCGACAAGGAGCAGTCCTGGGTTCATATCGACAAGCGCGAGAAAGGACAGTACGCATTCAACCACAACGTCCCGAAATGCAATCTGCACCACATCGTCTTCAAGGCGGCCAAGCCAGAAATCACGATCACGATCCATAACGAAAACGCCCCCGATGGCGAAGCCGCCGCAGTCAACTATGTTATGCTCAACCCGTTCCTGGAGCCCTAATATGGTATTGGGGTTCTGAATAATCACAATCTTACATAAATAAGGAGTCTGAAACATGAAGGGTCTAAAGTTCACATTGATTGAATTGCTTGTAGTCATTGCCATCATTGCGATTTTGGCGGCGATGCTGCTGCCCGCGCTGGCAAAGGCGCGCGAAAAGGCGCGAAGCATTTCCTGCATCAACAATCTGAAGCAAGTCGGTACGTCATATCAGTTGTATGGAGCAGACAACAACGACATCTGGATTGTCGACTTCAACTGGGGCACTGACTGGGTCGGTGCGTTTGGCGCATACGGAAACGGCGTTGGCAAATATCTGTCATCGACATCCCCTGAAGAGACAATCTGCCCAGGCCGTTCACCATTCAAATGGGCTGGGAAAAACACATGGCACCAAGGCTATGGCCACCGTCGGGGAGCCGTGCCGTCAGGGATGTTAATTGATTGCGATTCGTCAGGAAGTTATAATCATTCCTACAGGGACAAGTACTATGTGATGGGAGCGTGCAAGGGGCCGTCTGGGCTTCCAGTCCTTGGAGACAGCCGAAGCAGGGGCTTTGTGGCGGACGGCAAGGCTGAGCAGACGTACACTCCGCAGTTCCATACTTCGGAGAGCACGGGTAACTGGGAGGCTTCATCGTATTTCCATTGCGGTGCACACGGCAATCAGGGCAATTTCCTGTTTGGAGACGGCCATGCGGCGGCAATCAATTCCATTGCGAAACTTGTCGCGCAGTTCCGCGAAGAATACACAGCCCAAGGCAAGACACTTGCAGGCTTCGGCGGCTATGAGGCTGGCCCCGTTTGGAAATATGTGCCGTAGGATTTTGAGTTTCTTTCTCAACGCTCTATTCTCAATGAGGGCATGCCATTTGAGAAAAAACAGTATGTAATTTTAAAGAGATGCATTAAATTAATATAGACTAGAAAAGAGAAAAAAACTGTTCAATCAATTTGCAATTATGCTCGGTTTCAGGTCGTGACTAAGATGGAAAAAGAAAACGAACGCCGTATTCTTACAACGGTGACAACGCTTTTGGGTTTAACGCTTTTTGCCATGAGTGCCAATGTCCTTGCGGCGACAGCAAGGCTGATGGGTGAAGAATTCGGTCAAAGCGAAGCAGTATTTGTCAAGTGGACAATGCCAGTTCAATTCACTGGCTTTGTGGCATTGTGCTTTCTTGGAGGCCTGGCATCTGATCGTTTTGGGAAACGTATCACCATGCTGTTGACCTGCGTGACAATGGCTCTTGGAAGCATCATCTGGATAATCGCGCCCAATCTCTCTGTTCTATATGTTGGGGCGCTCGTTGTCGGAATGGCAGGTGGAGTGATCGAAACCGTTGGTTCTGCGGGGCTGACTGATTTGCACCCAACAAGAAGCAAATTGTTTATGAATCTGTCTCAGATTTTCTATTGCCTTGGGGCAATATCCGTAGGCGCCCTCGTTGGCATACTTATCGCACAGGGTGTGCCATGGCGGGTATTTTACATGGCGCTAGTCATCATATCCGCATTGCTTGCCGTTGCCTACTCATTCGCTCGTTTTCCAAAGAAGAAAAGCGAGATGCGCAATGCGGACGGCCCCAGTAGTTTGAAACTCATTCTGCAATTGCTGCCAGATGTCTGGTTACCATCATTGGCGGTCTTCATGTATGTCTATGGGGAAACTGCACTTTATGCCTTCGGTCCGAATTACATGAAGCAACTTGGTGCCAGCGAGCAGGTTTCCACGATGAGCATCGCCGTTTTCTGGACAGCAGTGGTCATCGGGCGTATGGCATGTTCTTTATTGCCACAAAAACAGACGTATGAATATGTCATTGGGGGATTGTTCCTGGTATCATGTCTTGCCGCCTGCTGCCAGATTCTTGCCACTGGCTGGATGAGCGCCATGGTTCTAATCGCGTTGAATGGCCTTGCATGCTCTGGCACCTGGCCATTGATGGTCAGCATGGTCGCAACACGCAATTTTGAATACAGCGGCACGGCTTCTGGCATTGCAATCGGTGTAGGGGCATTGGGCTGCATCATGAGTCCACTGACACTTGGAAATGTTTTTGATCAGGGACACACGGATTCGGCTTTCCTTTTGCTGGGGACCAGTTTCTTCCTCGGTTTCGTCTGCATTGCAGGGACGTTTGTCCAATATCGCCGAAAAATGGCAAGGAAATGACTTTCTTCCCTTTCTGTGGCATATTTGGAAATCTCATTGCCAAGGAAGTTCAACCTTCATTCGTGGGAAAACAGAGCATAATGGAAAAAACTAAAAATACCAGGCTGATTGGATGGACACTGCTCCTTTTTATTTCCTTCATATACTTCTTTGCCAATCTTCAGAAGGTCCTTGTTCCAGGCGCAACATTCAATGAACTCCAGCAGGCATTCGATGTCGATGCGGCACAGATTACAAGACTCGGTGCGGCCTTCATGTACGTCTATGCTTTCATGCAACTTGCGACTGGCCTGCTTGCAGACCGCTACAGTGGAGCACGAATCATTGCGGTTGGAGGCATCCTGTTCTGCTTCGGCTCCTTGCTGTCATCCCTTGACAACTCCCTGAATCTCCTTCTAGGCAGCAGAATCCTTACCGCATTCGGTGGTTCAATTGTTTATCTTTGCGCTATCAAGGAAATCAGTGTTTTCATCCCCCAGTCATTGCCGACTTTTATCGGTATTCTGACAATTATTGGATATTCTGGCTCCATCGTCGGCACATCGCCATTCATCGCAGGCGTCCAAAGATTCGGCTACTACAAGATGATGCTCTGGGCAGGCATTTGCGCCACCATCGCATACGCTCTTTACCTTCTCGTTTACACGGTAGCACCCAAAAGACCCATTCAAAGAGACATATCCTTCAGCGTGAGGTCGTATTGGGCTGTTTTGAAAGTCCCCTACAATCGTCACCAGATTGTAACAACAGGCTTCTCCTTCGGAACATATTTTGCCATTCAGACTGTACTCGGGAAAAAATACCTTCAAGACTTCTGTGGAATGGATTCCATTGGCGCTGGCTATATCCTCATGATTATGATGTTCATAGCCGCATTCAACAGTTTCCTAGTCGCGATACTGTCAAAATGCATCGGCAACCGCCGCCTGCCTTTTTTCCGTTTTGCTGGTTTCGGCTCTCTCTCCTGTGCCATCATACTATTTGGGGCCGTCCTATTCGACTGCCGCTCTCCATGGCTTTCAGCCGTACCGATGATTCTTCTTACTTTCGCGGGAAACAATAGTTCCATGAGCGCCGCTGGCCTCCGCGAAATGAACGGCGATGCTCGATTCGGCACCTGCATGAGCGTCAGCAATTTCTTTGCCTATCTCGTGACAGCGGCTTTCGGCGGCTGCGCTGGCCACCTGATGGACATTTTTCCGCCGACCATCGTCAATGGCGTCAAAATCTATTGCTCCGAATCCTATCTGATGATTTTCGCTGTACTGGTTGTCCTTGGCATCATTTGTGCATATAATTCCTGGCGGCTTGTCGAGCCGCACAACCAAAAGTAACAGTGCATTTCCTTGAAAACGCTTATAACTTCATACTCTGTTATTGTGACGCTCTATTCCCTATGAGGGGCGGCAATTGCAACAAAGCCATGGTGACAGATCAAAGACCCCGAAGGGGTCAAATATAAGAAACCCCAGGTTGAGCGGAGCGAAACCTGGGGGAAAACGAACCCAAAGAATTCCGACCTCGAAGAGGTCGAACCTTACCTTGTGGAATAGAGCATATTGTGAAAACAGGTTGAAAAACTCATTTAGTTGAAATTGGTGCGATGAACGGCTGGCTCAACGAAAACAGCAACGAACCGACGCCGTTCCCGACAACCATCAGCGCCAGATAGCCAAACGCCTTCGCCGTGTACTCGCGAGCAAACAAGATGTAGAATGTGTTCGCGATGGAGTGTTCAAAGCCCGCAAGCATGAATATCATGATGGGAAGGATGACAAACAATGTATTCTTCTGAGAGCGTTTGAAACAATCGACCGCCATGTACATCATGACGCCGCAGAACATCGCCAGGATAAACGACTCCAATGGCGTATGTGACAGTTTCTTTGCCACGACCGCCGCCGAACTGATGTCCATTCCCGCATGAGCCAACTCCGCAATGATACCGCGACCAACAAAATTGCCTAGCAGCATGATGCCCAGCCGCTTGGCGTCATCAAGTGTACGGGCGTAACCGACTTTCCCTGTGAAGAGATCGAAACCGCACACGAGAATGGTCAAAAGCGCGAACGAGAATAGGAAGGCACCCAGATAGCGATTCTCCACCGACAGGAAAATGATCCCTCCAAAACTGACTAACATGCCTGAATAAATGCCGCGGATAAAATTGCCTTTCATGATGTCTTGCCACTCCTTAAAACGTTGACTGGCCTCTTCGACTATAAAAACGTAATTGACGTTTGATGTTATCTCTCCATTAGCAGAATCCCTGTGAAGAACGCCTCGCCGCCTTCGACCTGCCCAGAAACACCACATTGAACAGACACGGAACCCGCCCCTTCAGGTGCCGTCACGAATGCCCAGACGGTCTCTTCCTTGCCTGTCGAGGGAAACTTCAGGCTCGTGTTGACGTTGCTGGCCATCCACCTGCCTTGTGTATCCCTGAAGCACAGCGATGCCGAAGCAACGCCGCTCAAGTCGTTGACCGTCCCTCCTTTGCAGAGGAAGAAGTAATTCTGGTTCGGCTTAATTGGAATTGAGAGGTTAAAGCATCCAGACGTCACTTTGTGGATGACGCACCGTCCGTCTTTGATCTCGCCGTCGCCTGGCTCGGGTTTGCCCATATCATGCTCGCGCTGCCACAGTTTCCACTTTCCAACTTGTTTGAAATCATAGTTCGGGACAAGATTTTCTGGAACGTCGATTGGCGTCATCGACGGGTTCTTGCAGAAAAGCAGTTCCTTTGAAAGCGGTGTATCGCCGCATAATTCGTCCCACGTCTTCTTGGCGCGGGGATGCCAACTTGCAGACCACCAACTCGCCTGTTCGCCATAAATCCAAATATATGGCTCGGCCTCCTCGCTGGCCGCTAGGAAGTTGCGCGCGAACATTTTCACGGGCCCAAGTTCCGTCCGTTCAGGCTCCAACGCCATGCGCCATCTTGAGTCTTCACCGTGCGTGAAATAGGCGTCAAGATAAAATGCAGGAGCAAGCAACACCTGTCCGCGAGCCTTTCGTAAATTTTCAGGGCGAAGGTTCTTGCGGAAGATTTTCCGCAGACGATTCTGCATGTTGCCGTATGCTTCAGGCTTTTTCGCCCTATAACCCGCGCCCTCAAAGCCATCGTAGATGACGGCAGTCGGCGGCATAACATTGATGACGCCGTTCATGAAGGGGATAGTCAGGTCCGCGCCCATGGTCAAGCAGAACGGCATGAAAAGGACGATGTCTGGATATGCTCCGAACACCGCACGCCCCCACTCCTGCCCGCGCTTGAAGACCGTTGCGTCCGTTTCCTTGAGTGAACGACGTTCCTTCAAATCGGACATGTGCCAGAACTTCCGACCATATTCCTCTATGTCAACGCCCAACCCCTTGAAGCCTATCTCTTTCGCCACGCGTGCCGCCACGCCGAAATTCGCTGCGACAGTAGCGAAATCATCGTCATTGAACCAGTCAAAATCCACCTGGGAGGTAGTCATGTAGATGAAATTGTCCGTGAAATGGCCAAAATCAAGTTTATTGAAACGTGCAATTTCATTTGCGAAGAGTTCGTATTTCCATGGGCGTTTATTCCAGGCATTGGATGTCTCCGCCTTCCATTTTTTTCCGTCAATCTCCTTGGACTCGCTGCTGATGCGGCAAACCAGGCCGTCCAAATGCGGGCATTCCTCAATCATCCGAGGAAGATTTTTCTCAAGATAAGATACTGACGGATTGCTCCATGACCATTCCAAAATCTTGACCTTGTTCTGCGCCATTGCAACCAAGCAGAAAGCACACAAAACACCAAATAATCTCGCTGTTTTCATCTATTTTTGTTCCTTCAAGGTTTGAACCTATGGTCATCGTTCTTCAAGAAGCATCTCCGTGAAAAACGCCTCGCCACCTTCCGACTGGCCGCTGGCACCGCACTGTATGGATACGAACGCCGCGTTTTTGGGCGCAACGAGATACGTCCAGACAATTTCTTCCTTTCCTGTCACTGGCAGTTTCAAGGAGATATTCCCCGCATGTGACATCCACTTGTGGTTGGCGTCCTGGAAGCAGAGCGATGCAGCGGCAATGCCGCCGCGAACATCATTGACGCCGCCTTTGCAGTAGAAGAAATACATGCTTCCCTCTTTGACTGGCGCGCCCTGCGTAAAACATCCTCTGGAGATCTTGTGCATGACGCATTTGCCGTCCTTGACAGCGCCATCTCCAGGCGCGGGCTTCTTCTGGTCATACTCACGCTGCCACAAATTCCATATCTTCTCCTTGCCCTGGAAGGTCGGATCCTTGACAAGATTGGTTTCACGTGTGACATCCAAGCCGTCCAACGGATGTCCAACCGCATTCAAAGCCTGTGCGACACCCGCCCCCTTGGGCATTTCATCCCACGTGCGCTTCGCTTTTGGATGTGCCGAATTTTTCCACCAGCAGGCCTTTTCGCCATAAATCCAGATATATGGGTCCGCCTCCTGCATCGCGGCAAGAATGTTTCTTGTAAACAGCCTGATGGGCCCCAATTCTGAACGCTCTGGTTCCAGGCTATTCACATAATAATTCTTTGCCTCGTTGTCATTAAAATACGCATCCAAATAGAACGCTGGTGCCAAACGAATCTGACCGCGGGCCCTGTTGACGTTTTCAGGGCGAACCACCTGGCTGATGAGTTTTCTGATATGCATCTGCATATTGGCGTAGTCCGTCGGGAACTTTGAGATGTAACCGCTGGACTCATGTCCCTCGAAGATGGTCGCAGTTATCGGCATGACGTCGATGACGCCGTTCATGAACGGGATGCTCAGTTCTGCGCTACTCATGGTCAGGCAGAATGGCATCAGCAATGCAACGTCTGGATATTCTGCAAAAACCGCCCTGCCCCACTGCTGGCCGCGAGTGAAGACAATGGCACTGTATTCGCTAAAGGTCTTGTCGGTCTTGAAATCCGAAAAGTGCCAGAAACGCTTGCCATATTCCTCTATGTCAACACCCAGCCCCTTCAGACCGATTTCTCTTGCAACTCTCGCTGCGACGCCGAAATTTGCAGCCATGACCGCGCAGTCTTCATCGCTTTCCCAGTCGAAGTTGACGCTAGAAGTCGTCATGTAGAAGAAATTGTCCGTGAAATGGCCGAAATCCAACTTTTTGAAACGTGTGATAGTGTCCTCGAACATATCGAAAGACCAAGCGCGTTTATTCCAGGCGTTTCCCGTACCCGCCGTCCATTTCTTGCCGTCAATTTCAATGGTCTTCCCATAGATGCGTAGCACGAGGCCATCAAGGAAAGGGCATTCCTCTTTCATGCGCGGCAAATTCTGTTCAAGATAATCAAGACCAGGATTGCTCCATGACCAGTCGATAAGTTTAGGCGTGGCTTGCACGAACGAAATCAGCGATAGGCACAACATGCAGAGAATGCATCTGACTTGCTTGAGTTTCATGTGGTTAGACTCCTCGGTGAGTTGGTTAGGATATCAAATGACAAAAGGTCTTCACTCCTCAAAATATGGTGCCACTCTGACATAATTCATCAGCAGCCGCTCGCCCTCTTTGGCACTGCCAGTGAACGTCAGGTCCATCTTGTCAGAGGACGGAATGAACCGAATGTTGCGATAATTCGTCTTGGCAGTCACACGGCCATAACGTCCCTTGGGACGATCATCCACATACGTGAACTCATGGATGATTTTCGCATCTGCTAGCGTCGGTTCAATGTCGAAGCGACGCGGGTTGACTTTGTTGGCAATCGTATCATCGTAGTCTGCGGTAATGAACTCAAGATAGTACGTCTTGCCTGGGACCAAATCAACAACTGTCTGGCTGACCGACGGACGCGCCTGCGGATTTCCTGTCAAAACCGCGAAACGGTTGCCTCGCCTTGAACAATTCCACCGCAGTTCATTCTGCGAAGCGAATGACTTGTACTCCGCAGTTTTCACTTCGCCCGTGGTCTTCCAGCCATCCAGACCATTCTCGAAGTCGTTGTTCTTGACATGCGGCAAGAGGTAGGTATAGCCGTATGCGTCAGAGAGACGGTCCGTGCGACCTTCCAGCACGTAATGACGGACGAGTTCGCAGCACCAGCGAGAGATTTCCTCGTTGACGTAGTTGAAGCCCCAGTATCCCGTATGGCCGATGCCAGTGAACTCAGGATGCGTCGCGAGATAATGGAATTCCATGTCAAGGAAATACTTGAAATTGACTTCGGGCAGCCAGTCGATTGATAGGATTGGCAGTTGGTGGAAATTGCCGAAAATGAATCCAAACGCCCCATTGGAGTTGGGAATGAAGGTGTTCATGCGCTTGGCCGCGCCTGTCAGTGTGTTTGAAATGTCAGAATATGACATCTTCTCGGTTTCAAATGTCTTGAAATAGACCTCAAAAGCGATATAGCCGCGTCCGCCGCCAGCATTCAAGAACGTTGACATGATGTGATGATGGACGCCTGGCTGGTTGGGCACGACTGCCCCGCCAAACCAATGGAACAGGTCCTTGCCTAATGGATTTTCCAGTTTCTCCAGACCAAAAGCACCGTTCAACTGGCCGCTCAAGACGTTGGAGAAATATTCGTCAAATTCAACCCACTGGTTGGACGGATTGCGGAACGCCCCCTTGGGCGAGTTCAAACGTGCCACGAATTCATCAATGTACTTCTGCTCGAAAGGATGTCTTGAAGGCGGCATGCAACCATCGACGCACTCCATGCCAAGTGACGCGGTATACGGGCGAAGCGCCTCTGGCACACCACGCGCTCCAATGGTATTGAAGACACCAAAGACGTGCTTCTTGTGGAACTCCAAATCATAGCCGCCTGCTCCTGGCATCGTCGTGACGTTGATGCCTGCGTATTTGTAGAGGACTGGCACGGTACGGATAAAGAGTTTGCCATCAACAGGCGCATCGAAGGACACCGTATATTCGCCTGGATTGAGACGGCGCTGCGCCTCAGGGCGCGGAGATTCAGCCGTAATCAGCGGATTCTTGTCTCCGCTGAGCGTCATGACGGGCTTTGACGCAGAATCCAGTTTGAAATAGACCCACGTCCTGCGAGGAACGGTGAATTTGACCGTCTGAGTGTCCTTGAGCGGTTGCGCCAAGATTTCCGTGGTCATCGTGTTGAGCCGCCGCTCCGTCGGACAAGGAAGTTCGGGTTCCGCAATTGTAAAGTCAAAGGCCTTTTTCGCGACTTCCTTTCCATCCTCGAACACGTTGATGGTAAGTGCGTGCTTCCCTGACTTGAGTTTACTGATATCGACGTTGAAAAAGGCTTTGTCAATAGTCATTTCGGGCAACGGCTGGTTGTCAATGGTGATTGCAGCCACCGCTTTGTTTTTTGTCTGCCAGTTGATTGGCAGTATCGCCGTGCCTGCTGGAATCGCATTGAGCCGTGAAACGGCTGGGACAACACCGATGTACTTCTTCAGGCGCATGCTCTCGTTGCTGGAGCCTTTCCGCCCTGCATCAGTCAATGCCTCCAGTTTGGGCTGTGCGAAAGCGATTTCACCAGAATAGCCGCTGATATAGAAGACTGCGATGAAAGGCGGAGTGAGTTTCCCCGTGCCGACGTCCTTCTCTTGAGATTCCTTTGCTCCAAGCGTAAACTCCGCAGAGAACAACTTCCAATCGGTATTCGCTGGAAAACTATGGATGCCGAACGCATGGAACCAACCTGTGTCGATAATAAGAAAATCCGAACGACGCGCCTTGAAATTCTTTGTGCGGACGTAGCATGAAATGCGGTATTTTTCCCCTTGGACCAGATTGAGCATCTGCTGGCGCATGCCGCCAAGTTCAACAGGTTCATCCGCAGGCGCGGAAAAGACAACCTGCGGCGAATTTCCAGGACCGCCCTCGGCATAGCAGATGCCAGGAATGACATAGTCGAAGGTCCATCCTTCAGGCATCGAAGCCGTTCCACAATCCAATTCTCCGTTGAGCAGTATATTTGCCGGTTGCTCCTCGGCGACGAGAATCGCCACAAACAATAGCATTATCGACACTAACAGTTTTTTCATGGCTGGTCCTTTTATATGGTTAATGAATTGGAAATCTGACTCATCCGACAATGGAGGAAACGTCCGCTAGATAGATGCGGCGACGGCCCATGCCGTTGGCATCCTTCTCGTGGATGGAATCGAATGTCAAGCGCTTTCCGTCATGCGACCAGCGGGAGTGCAGATCGCAGCGGGTCGGAATCGGATATTGCGGATCGGCCCAGAAGGTACCGATGTGATACCCCTGCTGCGTCTCGAAATTATAGAGGAACAACCTGCGGGATGAATCGGCATCACCATAGGGATAGGAGTCCGTGACCATCCACTGCTGATTCGGTGACGCAATGCAATGGCCGTCGCCTGGGAAGTAGTCTTCAGCGACCACTTCGACCTTGTCCGTCTGGTCGGTGTAGCGATAGTATTGCCAGTTGCGCTCTCCCGTGCGGTTACCTCTGATGCGCTTGAATCTATTGGAGAAGTTGATGATCTCCTTGTCATTAATCCAGGCGTAGTGACTGCTCATGTCCTCAAGGTTGAGGGGATAGATGTCCGATCCGTCGCGATTCGCCGTGAACATGTGGGTGATGTGCCAGCGAACATTGTCCTTCCAGGTGCGCCAGCGGTGGAAGAACGCGAAACGCGTGCCTGACGGATTGAAAAGCAGATGGTTGAACCAACTCGGCGTATCCCACATGTTGTCACGCGGATAGGCACGAACAATCTGGTCAACCGATATCACCAACTCCGCCGTGTTCTTCTCAATATCAACGATGAAGACGCCGTCATTCTCAGGATGCGCGTAATCGAGCGTCGGGTCTTCCAATCCATCATAGCCATACCCTGGGCGTTCACGCCCAAGACGCGCAAAATTGACGCTAATGGCATATTTGCGGTCGTTAGTCAGGCAGTAGATAGGGCGGCACAGCGTGCGAACTTTGCCATTCCTGATATCCAGGATACGCGAGACATACTGTCCATCCTCAACGTCATTGAAGATGACCTCATTCTGCGAAAACCACTGGAGCATGGAGCCCTGCTGCCAATTCCAGGCTAATGTCTGTGCTAGCGGCTCGAAAGTCACTTTTTCTGGATCGATGATGCCGACAGTATTCTTTTCCCCAAAACGCGGCTGGCGGGCAGTGAATTCAATGCGATTGCCAAGCAGCAACTTGTCAGACGGATCGAACTGGAATTTGTCAAAATAACC
>JAGCTA010000112.1 GCA_017963875.1 Victivallales bacterium
CACGTCAGTCGCGTAGCCTTCTCCAAATCTTCCCTCAAACCGATGGATAAAGCGTTGTGTCAATCAATTCTTTCAACCCCGAGGATGCATCTTTGGCGCGAGTTTTGAAATCACCTCTACTGAATTCAGCCCAGCAGAATTGATGAGTCCAAAAGGAACGGGATGATTCCGACATAGACAATGCCCAGCTCGTCGCTTGTGGCTGGCCGGAAACCACTGGTCACGACAATCTTTCGGAAGAAGTCGCCTGTGTTGAGCAACGGCAGCGTCTCCTGCGCGCGCTTGTCCTCGTCAGGGATGGCGAATGCCGACTGGACATAGATTTTCTTAAGGCCGTGGTTGACCACGAAGTCAATCTCATGCTGCCGATGGGTCATCTGCCCGTCAATTCGTCTGACTATTGGAACGACCCCCACGTCCACGGAGCAACCACGCGCAACCAATTCGTTGTAGATGACATTCTCCATAAGGTGCGTTTCCTCAATCTGGCGGAAGTTGAGTCTAGCGTTGCGCAGTCCAATGTCCTCGGCGTAGTATTTCAATGGCGAGTCAAGGTACTCGCGTCCTTTCACGTCATAACGTTTCACCCCCTTTACCAGGAAGGCGTCCTCAAGATACGCGATGTGCTTGCTGACTGTCGGCTGTGTAGTGGAATGCCCCTGCACCGATGAAATGGTGTTGGCGATGTTCGTCGGGTTCGAAAGCGAACCAACCGAGGAGAACAGAACATCAGTGACATTCTCCAGCAGATCGCCGGAGGAAAGCCGATGGCGCTTGACAATGTCCGTGAAGTAAACCTCACGGAAGAGCGACTGGAGATAGCTTCTTCTCGCGTCATCCGTCCCTTTCTGCAGGATGACGGGCATCCCTCCCCAGAACAGATACTGTTCCCACGCCTCCCCCTTCTCCAGACCACTGCCCGCCAGAAATTCGGAGAATCCCAGCGGATGCAGGCGGACATCGTCGCCGCGGTCGCCAAAATTGCTTGCGATGTCGCTGGAGAGCATCCGCGAGTTCGAGCCGGTCACATAGACGTCCACATTGGGAATGTGCATCAGCTCGTTCAGCACATCATAGAATGTGATGTAGGCGCTCTTCCTGTCCTCGGGGGCAATCCGCTTCAGTTTCACGCCAGGCGAAAGCACCTTGCGGCACATCTGGATTTCGTCAATGAAGACATATTTCCAGCCTTTGCCGCGGATTCTTGACCGAAGATGCTCTCCCAGCGCAATTGGGTCCCTCAGGCTCTCGAATCTCTGCTCGTCCAAGGCAATCTCGATTATCTGCGATGGCTTGACGCCATCCTCCAGAAGATGGCGCTTGAACTGATTGAACAGCAGAAAACTCTTTCCGCACCGGCGGATTCCCGTGATGACCTTGATGAAACCATTGTGGCGCCGCTCGACAAGCCGATGCAGATATGTATTCCTCGGAATCTCCATCCTTCACCTCAAACCTTAAATATCAGGCTTTAAATTCCAGTTTCATGAAACGCGATTTTAAATAGTAATAATATAGCATCCCTGCTCTGTCCCGCCAATTGATGCGGTGAAAAAACACGCCACTGCATGAAAAAACAATGCCTATACCCTAAAACTATCTGTTCTACACTTTAAATTCTCGTTAAATGTTACGCGATTTTAAAGGGTAAAACTTGATACGATGCTAGGAAACTGAATTTTTCTGACGCAAACGGCGAAAATTTTCAATGGGCACGACTACGCCGGACTCGCGCTCCTGCCGATAAGAATATAGGGATTCTCAAGCCCCGCAAAATGCGCCTTGAATCTCTCCAGACCTATTACCATTGCAACTCCTCCAGCATTTCATCTATTGCCATTTGGACGCGCTCGTCGCTTTCTCCTCTCAATGAAAGAGCCAGTGACAAAGGGTCTATCACGCCGTCGCCCAGGACATCAGGGCGGTATCTCCACAATTGCAGAACGATGTCGGCCTCGGCTGGCGGAATGGCCTCGTACTTCCCCTTTCTGAATGCAGTGAGGCTTACTGCGTATGTCTCCGGCAAAGCCTCGCCAAGCATAGTGCGTTCGGCAAGCGCATTCGCGCCTGCCTTGACCGAATGCAACCCCGCCGGCATTTCAACCACACCGACATTCCGCTTGCACGGGTTCACAAGATAGTCCTGGCAGGCATCCCAGAGCACTCTTCCGCTTTGGTTGAAGCAGAACTCCTGGTCATCCATCCCCTGCCTCTTTTGCTTTTTCCCCAAGTCAAACTGCTCCAGTTCCTGGAGGGCATTGACTGCACTTGGATGCGAACAGCCAAAAGCCTGCTCCACCTCGCGGATGGAAGGCGATGGCGGCAACTTGTGAAGAAGCACTCCCAGCACGACAAGCTGTGCGTAGGTGCTGAAATCCTCCCTTGCAATCAGCCGACGACGCATCGACGCTTTCAGCGCGACCGCCAGGAACGGCAGGAAAAGCCCCTTGCCGGGCACGATGAACGGAATGCCGTATGCCATCATCTTCTGCGTGGCATGGAATTCAAGACGCCCTGCGCAATAGACCACTTCCCGATGGAAATGGCCTGTCAGGAAGGC
>JAGCTA010000113.1 GCA_017963875.1 Victivallales bacterium
GCGCAAGTCACTAATGGCAATTGTGATAGGGATATTCTCGGTGATGACTTTGTGTGGTCAGACAAAGGCTTTCCGCTGGGTGCAGAACTGGACGTTTTCGGGTATTGGCAACCGCCAGACTGAGCCTTTCAGAATCTGGACAAATGAATGGAGGATTTCCTACAGCCCCATGGGGCAGAATCCCTTTGGAGTGACAGTTCACGATATTGAGACAGGGCGGGCGTATAGCCTCGTCAACCAGACGATGTCTGGCAGGAATGCTCAAAGCGGAACAACCCGCTCCAGAGGTGCCATGAAACTTGCCTATTTTACTGTCAATGCCTGGGATGCAAGTTGGAAACTGCAACTCGAACAGTACATGGACAAGCCAGATGAATGGCAATACCTGAACTGGAGTCCGTATGAGAAGAAACTCCAGCCGTTTGGCAGTTGGAATGGCGTGGCGGGAGACCGCGAACTGACAATCGATATTCCAGCAACCATCGGTCGCATGACCATCAGACAAAACCATGTCGGAAGATTGAGTGCGGATATTATCGATGAATCTGGCTTGACCATTCTCCATCGCGTGACCGTGGGTGCAAGCGTTTTTGATACCTGGTTTTACAAGCCAGGCGTCTATACAGTCCGCGTGAGCGCCATCGATACAGAATGGAGCCTCTTCGTGGAAACCATTGATTAAGTGCTCCATCGTGTAACCACGCATTGCTTTATGCTTGCTGGGGCAGTTTCATATAAAACAAATCACAAAACCTTGGACGGTTTCAGGTGGAACTCATGGAAAACAAGAGAAACATACAGCATGTTCAGACACTTGTGGATATGAACCATTGCGTCAGTATCGCAAGGAGAGACGCGGCATATCGCTGTATGATGGATTTTACTACTTCGACGTCTGGCGACGCTCTGCGCGAAGATTCCATTGTAAAACGCCTGGATGCCTATGACCGTTGCGCGGCATTGCTGCGCGAGGCGAGCATGGCAACAAAACATGCGACTATCGGTTATGACCGCCAAGGTCTTGTGGACCGTCCTGCGGTGCACATCCTTCGGCTGCTGACTGCATTGATGAATACTTTGCAGTCTCTGGCGAGCCATGTGTATATGGTACAGGGCGAGGCAGAGATTTTAAGTGACCCACTCGGCGCGGAAACCTATAGTCTGCTTGTCAATACATGCAGGGATTTCGAGGCGAATGAACGGATGGCGCGTTATTCGTTCTGCGAAATGCTGAATGTCGGCAGGCAACTTTTGGAGACCAGTAGCCAAAACCACAAGGCAAATTTTACGGAGGATGAAACAAGAAGATACAATATAACGTATAATGAATATGTAAGGCTTTATTCTGATTTGTCCTATAAGTTTTCAAAAAACATTCACGACGATATCTGCCTCTAGGCATTGAATATCGTTGGCTAAACCAAGAGGGGAAGGAACATGAAAAAGCATGATATTAGAGAAATGATTGAAACAGGAAATGATGCCTTGTTTGCCTTTGATTTTGACAAGGCGGAAAAGATATTCACCAAGGTGCGCAAGGAAGACCAGACGATTGGAGACCTCTGGCTTAGCCGAGTCTATGCAGGCATGGGTAAGATGGACATGGCTTTCTCGTCGCTTCAGAAAGTCATGAAGTCAGACGATGAAAATGCCAGGCAGGTTGCCGTTGTCGAACTTGGTTCTTTATACATCGGGATGAACAAGCCAGAACAGGCTCTGAAGATATTGGAGGATGTAAAGGAAAATGCAGTCGATGACGTCAGGCAGATGATTGCCCTGTGCTATATGATGCTTGGCAAAAGCGATGAAGCGGAGCATATCGCCCTGAAGTCAATCGCCATGAAGGAAGATGGCGGATGGGCACTGCTAGGAGAAATCTACGCTTACCAAGATAAATGGAAGGAGGCTTACGATCAATTCCTTCGCGCCTATTCCGAGGACAGAAAACAGGCATTCAATGTGTCGAAGGCGTTGCTGCATCTGGAACGCTATTCTGAGGCGATTCCCTATCTGAAGGAGGCGTTGCGGCAAGGGAAGTGCCAAATCGTCAGCAGAAATCTTGCATTTGCGTTCCTGAAGAACGAGCAGTTCAAGAACGCCCTCAACATGGCGCTGTATGCAAAGAGCATCGGCGCGGAGGATACCGAGGTTATTCTTGCGCATATATATCAGGAACTTGGGGATTTGAAAAAGGCGCTGGAATATTATAACATGCTTTTGAAAAAGGAGGTTAGACCCAATAACATTTACACACTCATTGGACAGTGCTATTTGGGGATGGGAATGCTGGATGAAGCCCTTGCGTCTCTGAAGAAGGCCGTGAAGAACCATGAACGCGGGGTATGGTATAACTATGGCTTTGTGCATAAGACAAAGGGAAGAACCGCATTGGCGATCCGATATTTCAAAAAGTCCATTGAGATTGATAAGGATTCTGCGCTTCTCGCCAGTTACGAACTCGGTATGCTCTATCGCAAAATCGGGGAGAAGGAGACCGCCTTGCAGTATTTTCAGGATGCGTGGTCGGGTGGCTACTTGCCTGGCGGTGTTGCGCTGGGTGATTGTTCATTCTCCGATGGTGATTACAAACAGGCGAGCAAATGGTATCAGAAAGCGCTGGACAATGGATATTCTGATGCATTGTATCCATTGGCGCATGCGCATCGCCTGATGGAGAATTACAACAAGGCACGAACTATGTTCCAGCAATGCATAGACGGGGGGGACAGGCGTGGAACTCTCGGTTTGGCTTTGGTAGCCGAAGAAGAGGGGGATATGGATGGTGCGGAGGTCTTCTATGAAAGCGGTGTCGAGCAGGATCTCATTGGCGTCAATTCAAGTTATGGTCGATTCAAATTGAGGAGAGGGGATTACTTTACCGCCGCCATTTATCTTGAAAAGGCGTGGACCGTGGATGGCGACACGTCCGTTCTTCCTGACTTGGTCAAAGTGTACTTCAAGGCCGATCCACCTGTCTATAATCGAAAGAAAATCCATAAATATATGCAACTGTGCAAAAAACACCAAATCCCGATTGGAGATTTGGATGATTCTGACGATGGGGAGACAGCGGATAATGGGACTGATGTCGGTGAAAAATAAGTGAATGAACAGGAGTGTCTTTATATTCGGGAGACGATGTGGCTATGCAGGAACTTGTGTCTGAAATCAATGAGTTGAGGCGTCGGAGAAAGGCTGTCATTTTGGCCCATACATATCAAAATCCTGAAATACAGGATATTGCTGATGTGGTAGGGGATTCATACGGACTGAGCCTTATGGCGACGAAATTGCCAGATGCGGAGGTTATTGTGTTCTGCGGGGTACGTTTCATGGCGGAGACTGCCGCAATCCTGAATCCAGAAAGGACAGTGGTGATGCCTGATGCCTCGGCTGGTTGCGCCATGGCTGAAATGATAACGGCTGACCAACTTAGGGCTTTCAAGGCACAGCACCCTGGAGCGCCTGTCGTTTGCTATGTCAACAGTACGGCCGAAGTGAAGGCAGAAAGCGACATTTGCTGTACATCGGCGAATGCGGTGAGGGTTGTGAAGTCCCTGGGGGATGTCCCCGAGATTCTGTTTGTTCCTGACCAGTATTTGGGGCATTATGTGGAGGGGCAACTTGGAAGAAAACTGATATGCTGGAATGGCGGCTGTCCTGTGCATTATGCCCTGCGTCCAGAGCAGATTGCGAAAATGAAAGCCGCGTATCCAGATTACAAGGTCATGGTTCATCCTGAAACGACTCCAGAGACGCAGGCACTAGCAGATTATGTCCTGTCAACAGGCGGAATGATTGAACTTGTTAAGAAATCCTCCAATAGGAAATGGCTTGTCGGGACAGAAGTCGGAATCCTGCATGCATTGAAAAAGGAGGCCCCAGACATGGAGTTTGTCCATATATGGCCTGAACTTATTTGCCATAGCATGAAGCAGACGACGCTTGAAAACCTGAAGCATTCGCTGGAAACGCTTGAAACACGCATTACAGTACCAGAGCACATTGCCAAACCAGCCGCCAAGGCTATCATGGCGATGCTTGCGGTCAAGTGATTTGTGGAAGTGTGCTCATTATTCTTTCGTCAGAAGATGCTGTATTAAAAGGAGATTGATATCATGATGACTCAGGCTGAAATCGCGGAAGCATTATCAAAACGCCCTGCTTTTTTCTGGAAAGCCGAGCCGACATTGGGCTCGATTTACGGTCAGGAGGAGATTGACGCCGCCGTGAAGGCCATCCGTGAATCCATGGATTTCAATACGGGATTCGGTTTTTCCGCTTCTCCAATTCCAGAATTTGAGCGCGCATTCGCGGATTATGTCGGAACGGTGGATGCCGTGGCGGTCAATTCGGCAGGACCAGGACTGGATATTGTCATGAGGGCACTCAAACTCCAGCCAGACGACGAGGTCATTGTGCCGTCAGTTAATTTCCCTGCTGCGCCATTAGCCGTATTGGGTGCGGGAGGTAAAGTCGTTTGGGCGGAATGCGACCCCAGGACCTATCTGATGGATCCTGCGGATGTGGAACGCAAGATGACCAGCCATACGCGATGCATCTTCCCCGTCCATATTCATGGAATGCCAGCGCCGATGGATGAATTGCTTGAGATTGCTGAGAAGCATCCGCATCCAGTGCATGGTCCCGCAAAGGTCGTCGTCGATGCGGCACGTGCCTGTGGCGCGGGGTACAAGGGGACGAAAGTCGGCAAATTGGGCTGGGCGACGGTTTTCTCTTTCCATACGATGAAGAACATGACGACGCTGGGAGAGGGCGGCATGATTTCAACGGACGATCAGCAACTGGCGGATTTTGCGCGCAGTGTCAGGATGTATGGCGGTGCCGTGAATGCCTGGGGCACTTCCAATGTGATGACGAAAGTCCAGGCGGCCGTTGGCATTGAGCAGTTGAAGAAACTGGACGGTTTTATTGCCGCGCGGCGGCGCGTTGCCTGCAAGCGCAATGAATATCTAGCGGATGTTCCAGGGATAGAATTGCCTTTCGAACCTGAAGGCTACGTCCATTCCTTTTATTTGTATGCGGTGACTGTGAAGCCCGAATGGGCTGGGGAGAAGCGGGATGAGATTATCAGGATGATGCGCGAGGACTTCAATGTCGGATGTGTTTGCGCCAATGTACCTGCATATATGAATCGCAAGTTGTTGGCAGATAATTTCGGTCGCACGACGCCGTTGTCAGAAGAATATGTCCGCAGGATGCTGTGCGTGTCCTTGCATCCAGGAATGACGGATGACGATAATCGCTATATCAGTGCCGCGCTCATAACTTGTCTTAGCCGTTTGTGATTCTTTGTCAGAGGAGATGATGCGCATGAAGAGAATGGCTTTTTACATGGAACTTCAGCCTGGGCATTTGGAGGATTATACGAAGGCGCATAATCCTATCCCGAAGGATGTCGAAAAAGTCCTCAAGGACCATGGCGTCCACAATTACAGCATTTTCCATCATCCAGGAACGAATGTCATGTTCGGCTATATGGAAGTTGAGGACGAAAGCCGATTGGCGGGCATCGCTGACTACGAGTGTTCCCGCAAATGGTGGCTGAAGATGACGAATTATCTTGTCTGCGCCAACCCAGGCGACGAGAAGGCGAAGGAAGAGCCGATGAACGAGGTCTTCCATCTTGATTGATATTTGAGTCAGTGTGTGGCATTATGTATGAGACGCCTCGTGCTTGCACGTGGCACAAGGGAGGGGGGAATAGGTTTTTTGCCACTATCGTTGTATAAATTTAACGCTCAATTCCCCGTGAGAATAGGTTAGTGCTCCATAGCCATGACGGCCATGCAAAGCCTTCGAACAGGTCGAACCTATCCTCATGGGGAATTGAGCGTTTGATTACTAAATCCAATCAATCCAGTTTCGAGTGGAATCTCTTAATTGGTTGGAAGCCGCTCTTGGCGTATGCCATTTCGGTCACGCGGACCGTCTCCAGGGCCTCTTCCAGTTTGATAGGCGTTGGAACGCCGTTGACGGCATCGTCATACAGGTACTTCCAGAGGACTGTCATGGAAAGTTCAGGTACCTGTATGTCCGATTCAAAGAAATTGAGCGTCTCATCGAAATTGCCGTAGGCTTTCGGCGGCGTTTCTGGGTGCGGTTTCAAATCGTCCCTGAGTTTAATGGTCGGGTCAAGGTAACGGGCGTGCAGTTTCTGGTTTTCATAGACGAGGCAGCCCTTGGAGCCGATGATTTCCATTTCACGGCCTGGCATCGCATTGCAACCAGAGACTTCGACATCCGCCAGGCGGCCATTGGCACCTTTGAGAATAATCTTAAAAAGGTCATCGCCGTCGCCGATGGAGATGACATGGCGGACATCCGCCCAGAGGTCCACGACAGGGCTCTCGAGGAACTGCAACGCCTGGTCGATCAGGTGCGGCCCCCAGTTGGTGAGAAGACCGCCGTAGAATTCGGTCATCGTCATCCAGTCGTTGCGGCGACAGTAGCCAACCGAACGGTACAATTTGATGTATTGGACTTCTCCAATCAGTCCACTGGCAATGATTTGACGCATCTTGACAAACGGTGCCTCGAAGCGGCGGTTGTGGCGCAAGAAGATTTTGTGCGGATGTTCCTTCGCCGCCGCAATCAACTTTTCCATTTCGGCGACGCTTGTCGCCACAGGCTTTTCAACTACGGCAATTTTACCAGCCCCGGCGATTTTGAGTGCCATGGGGACGTGGTCAGGATGGCGAACGCCGATGGTCACCATGTCAAGGTCAGGGTGTTCCAGCATCGCTTCAAGGGAAGAATACTTTGCAACATCCTTCAGTTGAGGCGGGATAATCGACGGCTCTAGGCGTGAGGGCAGGTTGTCGGCGCACGCAACCAGTTTGAACATGTCGGGAAGGCTGCTCAGTTCGTAGGCGTGGTTTCCGCCGATGCGCCCAAGCCCGCAAATCCCAACGTTGAGAATCTTGTTTGACATGAAGTTCTTCTCCTCTGGCTTTTATTGTGTTTATAAGACTTTTGTGAACCGCATTTTCCTAGGGTATTTTTTCACCCCTATGTCGAAGATAAAAATAAGCAGTCAATTTGAAAAATCAAGTTATGGATTATATTCAAAATGACGCTCAAAAAGTCATGCGAATTGTTCGACTTATAGACCATTTAAAGTGAAAAATACAAGAGGTGTTTGATGAAGCAGTTCAGTAAAAAGGCATTCAATGCTCCAGCCAATGAGTTCTATCCAGGCTTTTTCTGGATGTGGAACAAGAAACTTGAAAGGAAGGTGCTATTCGCGGAAATGGATGACATGGTGGAGCATGGCTCACGGGCCGTCTGCCTCCATCCGTATCCAGACGCATTCGTTCCACAAAACTATGCTTCCCAGCATGGTCTGGGCATGTCTCCTGACTATTTGACCGACGAATATATGGACATTCTCTCAGACGTCATGGACTATGCGGAGAAAGTCGGCATGGTGCCATGGCTGTACGATGAAGGCGGCTGGCCGTCAGGCGGCGCGTGTGGGCAGGTGCTTGCTTGTGACCCAGAACGCTTCGTTCAGCGTCAGGTCATCTTGGATAAAAAAGGCAGGCCTGAAATTGTTCCTGTTCCGTATGATGCAAAGGAGAGGGCACCGTATCCTTCTATTATTGAAAAAGGCGTGACGGAAAAGTTCCTCGAACTGACGCACGAGAAATTCCGCAAGAAGTTTTCACGGCATTTCGGGAAGACCATCAAGTTCTCCTTTACTGACGAACCCGACATGCCACGGTGCTTCTTTGGGCATTTCCTCGGCTGGTGCACGGATTTCGCTGATGAGTTCAAGAAACGCTATGGCTACGATGTCATGCCCTATCTCAAGGACTTGCTTATGTCTGAGGATGACATGTCAGATGAAGTCAAACGTGTCCGCATCGATTTCATGGATTTGCGTTCCCGGCTGTTCAACGAACGTTATCTTCTGCCAATCCGCGACTGGTGCCATGCGAACGGTCTCAAGTCCAGCGGTCATTTGAACTGTGAAAACATGCCTGAGTACAATGCTGGAGGTGGTCACGGGCATATCCTTCGGGCAATGAGAAGCCTAGACGTGCCAGGAGTCGATGTAATCTGGCGGCAACTTTTCCCAAACAAGGAGAAATTGCCCGATACGATAGCCGCGTCCTCGCAAGGATATATGAACCAGCGGTATGATTGGGGCGGCAATGCGCCGTTCCCGAAATATGCGTCTTCGGCGGCGCATCAGAATGGAGAATCCTATGTGATGTCCGAATCATTCGCCATTTACGGAGATGGCATGTCGCCTGGAGAGATGAAATGGCTTGTCGATTACGAAATGGTTCGCGGCATCACGTTGTTTGTATTCAGTTCCTATTCGCCAGACAATACTCGTGCACGCATGGGGGGCGGCGGACCGCATTTCGGGAAGGACGACCCGTATTGGCCGTTCATGAAGCCGTTTTTCACTTATATTGCGCGAGTGTCCGCTATGCTTGCGCAAGGCAAGCCCGTCGTGCGGACTGCGGTCTTGTATGATATCAGAAGCATCTGGGCAGGCGGCGAAGATGCCAGACGTGCCATTCAGAAGCATTTCTTCGTATCGGATTCGTTGCTGAAGCAGTGCAGCGATTTTGATTTCATTGACGATGACCAACTTGCCGAGGCGAGGCTTCAAAAGGACGGTTCCGTCAAAATTGGCAGGATGATGTATGATACGATTGTTCTTCCGACGACGAAATGGCTTCTTCCCAAGGCGCGAAGACATGTAAAGTATTTGAAGAGCAAAGGTGTGCGTGTTTTGACCTCTGGTCAGTTGGAGCAAGCCCCGAGGACCTGCGCTGTCACTGGCTCCAGCCGTCAGAGCATCCGCGTCTGCAAGCGGGTCTGCGGTTCATCGGCGGTCTATTTCATGACCAACGAGGCGAGCGTGACGCAGCATGTCCATATTACATTTGAAGAAAAGGACAATGTGGTTCTGTGCGACCCGTTGACGGGAAAATACGTGGCGGTGGAGGCGAAAAAAGGAGCCTTTGACTGGACGTTTGAGCCGTATGGTTCTGCGTTGTTCATGACAAATGCGAAAGCGGACTTGCCATGCCCAAAGACTTCATTTGCAAATAGGCTGGTCCTGCGTGACTGGACGTTGCGTCCGTTGCGTTGCATTAAAGTCGGAAAGGAGCATTATGAGTTCGATGACTTCCCATCAGCCGTCCCGAAACGTATGAAACTTGGCAGTTGGAAAGATGTGCTCGGCGATGAGTTCGCTGGAACGGCTTGCTATAAGACGACCTTTGAGTCACCCGAGGCAACGAAGGCGACGCTGGACCTGGGGCGTGTCTGCCAGACTGCGTCAGTCAAACTTAACGGCAAAGTGCTTCCAGAGAGGTTCTTTGGTCCATTCAGGTATGATGTGGAACTTAAAAAAGGTAAAAATACGCTGGAAATCACCGTCGCCAACGCGCTTGCAAACGCGACATCTCCGCAGTGGGTGCGTGATTATGTCGAAAAGGCCTTCCCGCCGCGCTCGCCGTATGAGGATCGCGTGGTTGTCTTCAACAAATCGAACCATGAGAGTGGTCTGTATGGTCCCGTGACGATTCAATGGTGAATGCCACGATGATGCCAATGGAGCCATTGACAATTGACGGTCCTCATGGCGATGTCTCGCTTTTGTCAGATGACTGGCGCGAGAGGCTTTGCGAGGCTGCACATGCAACGGGCCGTCAGGAAGGCGTCTTTGGTGAAACGACGGGGGAGGGTGGCAATTACCGCCCCCGCCCCGTGAAACTGCGTTGGCATGGCGGACAGGCTCCGTATGAAGTGGACATCGACGGACACCGTTACGAATGTGTGGAGCCGTGCCTGGACGTCTATTATCTGCAAACAGGCAAGGAGGTTGTCTGGACAGTTACAGACGGCAGCGGAGTATCGGTGGCTGGCCGTTTTTTCACGGCTCATGGATCGCGACTGATTCAGATGCCGAATCGTGAGTACGGTCCTGTCAATGTCCGCGACGTAGGCGGCTGGCCGTGGCGTCTGGCTGGACGCAGCGGCTGGCTTAGGCAGGGGCTCCTGTATCGTGGTTCCGCGATTAATGAATGGCTGCCAGCCTGCGAGGAGAATAACGCATTTCTTGTAGGGACGCTCGGCGTGAAAACGGATATGGACTTGCGCTATGCGGATGTCGTGGCGTGCAAGACTCATAGCGATTTGGAAGATAGTCTGGCATGGCTTTGCCATCCAATCAATGCCTATGAGAGTTTTACTTCTGAGCAGAATGTCATTTGGAGGGATGCTATCGCCAGATTTGCCGATAGCAGTCTCTATCCCATTTATTTTCACTGTTCAGGCGGTGTTGACCGCACGGGCGAACTGGCTTTTTTGCTTCAAGGACTTTGTGGTGTGCTGCAGGAGAATCTCTTCCTCGACTACGAGTTGAGTTCTTTGGCAGGTTTTCCGCGTTTGCGCTCAATTCCATATCTACAGCACTGGATGCAGGAACTGCAGGCTTTTGCGCCTTTGGGCTCTTCGTGGGCGGAAATTATCAAGTGCTATATGCTTGAAATAGGCGTGACTCGCAAACAAATTAACTCCATTCGACAAATATTGATGGAACAGGATGTTTGAGGATTATCATGCGGTGTACTCCCAAAAAACAATATCTACAAGATGACGAGAATATCTTCCCCGCTGATGATTTGAAACAGTGTATCTATGGGATTATTGTAACTATTGGCCTTTCTAGAAGAACTGTTTGACTAATTTTACCCTTTAAACAAGGAGACTTACAGATGCAACTGTTGAAAAAACTGATGTTGGTGATTTGTGTGGCTGGAGTCGCGTTTGCGCAGAATACGGCATCCACAAAATTTGCTTTGGAGAAAAAGCTGATCGAATACGGATGGGATGTTAAGAACTCGGAATACGTCGCTAAGAACATTCGCAAAATGGAACAACGACCGTTTGACGGAATCATCTTCCGCCTTTGCGCGGGCGGACGTGTCTTCAGTTTTACCAAGCCTGACTTGGCAAGTTTCGAGAAGGATTTCAAAGCCTGTTCCGAAATCAAATGGGACAAGTTCAAGGACAATTTCATCATTCTATTCGCAGCCTCGAAGCAGGACTGGTTCAATGACGAGCACTGGGCGAATATCACTGAGAACGCCAGACTCATGACACGTGCAGCGAAGTTGGCGAAATGCGTCGGCATCTGCTTTGACCACGAGCCGTACGGATTCAATCCTTGGTCGTACAAAACAGCGGAGCACAACAAAGAGAAGTCGTTTGCGGAATACGAGGCGATTGCACGGAAACGCGGCGCGCAGTTTATGAAGGCCGTCGAATCGGAGATGCCAGGCCTGACCGTCCTGACGTTCTTCCAGCTCAGTTATTTCGCGAATCTCTCCAGGCCGATGGACCCACAGGAACGCGCGAAGACTCTTTCTGGATTGTACTATGCGTTGTTGCCCGCGTTTCTCAACGGCATGTTGGATGTCGCAACGCCGCAGGCGCAGATTGTCGATGGAAACGAAAGTGCCTATTATTACACGAAGTCCGATTCGTATTTCACGGAATACTTCCAGGTGCGCCAGAGCGCCAAGCTGCTGGTTGCGGAGGAAAACCAGTTCAAGTACCACAACCAGATGCAGGTCGGCCAGTCCCTCTACATCGACCAGTATTTTGACAGGCGTGCTCAAAAGTTGCTGAGCCATTACATGACGCCAGAAGAACAGCAGAAGTGGTTTGAACACAATATCTTCTGGGCACTGTATACGACCGACCGCTATGTCTGGTGCTATAGCGAGAAAATGGACTGGTGGCTTGACAAGAACCTTCCGAATGGTGCGGAACAGGCAATTATCAATGCAAGGGCTAAACTCGCAAAGGGCGAAAAACTCGACTTTACCATGACTAACATCGTCGAAAAAGCGCAGAAACGCCAGGAAGAGGAAATCAAGAAGCAACTTCTCATCCAAAAAGCGGATATTCGCAAATTGCCTGCGGGAACGGCAGCACCAGCCATTGACGGCAAAATCGATGATGCCGCATGGACGGTTGCGACAAAACTGCCAGAATTGAAGGTTCTGGCAGGTCGCAAGGAGACCACCCCAAAGGGACGGACGACTGTAAGCATGACTTATGACGCAGACAACATCTACATCGCAGCCAAATGCTTTGAGCCGAATATGAAGGACTTGCATGCAATGGCACAATCGCATGACAGCGATGCGATTTGGCTCGGAGATGACCTTGAACTCTTCTTTGCAACCCAGCCAGGCAAGACCGTTCCGTTCTCTCATTTCATTATCGACCCGAATGCTGTCACATGGGATGCTATGCATACGCCTGATACCGAAACAGGCTTCAATCCCGCCTGGAAGAGCGCGACAACAAAGGAAAATGACGCGTGGAATGTGGAAATCGCTATTCCATGGAGTTCGATTGGCATGAAAGCACCCGCGAAGGGGACGGAAATTCGTGGCAATATCTGCCGCCAAAATTCGACGCAGCACGAATTGACAGCGTGGTCAGCGCAGGTCGGAGGCTTCCTTGAACATAATCTCTTTGGAACGTTCAAGTTCGTGGAGTAAACAGATCAAAACTGAAGGTGCACGTCTGAAAACGCGTGCCTTGGATACGACAAAACAGGCGGAAGGTCATAGTCGCTCTTCCGCCTGTTTTGTGCTGTGTTACGTATGATATCAAGCGTTGCGTTGTTCGATTATCAGTGAATGGCTGGCCTCCATGGCGCAATGGAATGCGCCGTTGACCATCGGGATTTCGACGCCGTCCAATTTCGCCTGCAACGGATGCTTGTCATGGATGACAAGTGAAAGCTTGCCAGGGCGCGTCGCGAGGACGATGACTTTCAGGAATTTCTTGCCGATGCGCGAGGCTGAGACGATGAAGCCGCCAGGCGCGGGCATCTTTTCGAAGGAGACTTCCTTCCATGTGTCGGGGATGCCCGCGAATATGTGGATGACGCCTTGGCGCGTGTGCAGAAGCATGTCCTGAATGGCGGTCAATGCGCCCATGGTGGCGTCGATCTGCATGATGTGCTGGCGTGCGTCCATTAGGGTAAAGCCTTTAAAATAACTGTCGTGAAGTGAGCCGCCGCCATGGTTGCGGAAGACCTTTCGCCAGATGTCGAGCAGGAGTTCGGCCATGTCGCCGCTGTTGAGGCGTGAATAAATCATGGATGCCCATGTGATTCCCCAGCCTGTCCACAGCCCCATTCCGCGCTCCGTCCAGCGTCGGGTGGAGTTGTTGACGATGTCACGCCATTCAATGTCATCTGGATCGATAATGTCGAACGGGCAGATTCCGCCAAGGTGAGAGTGGTGGCGATGGCTTTCCTCCAGCACCTGACCGTCCCACAGAGCTATTTCCCTAGCACCTCGTTTGTCTTCAGCGAAAGAAGCCTTTGGAAGGAATGCGTTGACCTGTCTCCAACGCTTGTCTGGCTCGTCTCCAAGAATTGATGCTGCAGAAAGAAGGTCAAGCGTGAGCCGATGGATGGCTGCAAGTTGGAAACTGGCATTGGAACCCCATGCGTCAAGTTCAGCGCCACGGTATTCAGGGGAGACTGAGACTGGCAGAAGCAGTTTTTCTCCGTCCCATTCAAGCATGGCATAGAATGTGTTGAATATGCCCTTCATGAAATCATAGGCGATGTCCTTGAGGAAAGACATGTCGCCTGTGTAGTCATAGTAGTCGTACATCATTTGGGAAATCCATGCGCCGCAGGCGTTGTCAATTGAGCCAGTCCAGAAGCCGCCCATGCAGATTCCGTGATCATCGACTGCGTGCGGCATCATGTAGCCATCTTCAATGCCAACGAAACACCGTGCTGCATCTCGCATGGCAGGCTTCCACGAATGGATCATGCTGAACAACGGTAACAGGTTTTCAATCAGGTTGGCACGATAGGCAGGCCAGTAGCACATCTGGACGTTGATGTTGAAATGGAAATCTCCTGACCACGGTGGGAGGAAATCATCCTCGATCCAAGGCCCCTGAAGCCCAGCAGGGACCCCGTCCGATGCCGTCATCATGCCGAACTTGGCCAGGTTTTCATAATAAATGTCCTCAATGGCAGGATTGCCAAGACGAACTTTCGGAACTTTTCTCCAAAACGCGTCCCACCATTGTCGGTTGGAACCTTCCAACGATGACCAATCAACTGGACGACGTGATTTCATGTATTCGGTAAGGGCATCATTGTTCTCTTCTCGGTGAAAACATCCTGACAGGACATTGTCAGACAGGGAGACGCATAGTGCGAAGGGCGGGTCAGCGGGCATTGGTTGCAAGAAGCCTTTGATGCGACCGTCGGTCAATGAACGTGGCGCGCAAAAGGAGATTTCAGATAGTGGCTCAAGTATCGTACGCTGCAAATCTCCTGGTAGGCTGTTGACTCGTGCTGTGCCGTTTGTGAGCGAATATGAGTCCAGAACGTTGAAACTGACGATGTCCCGGCAACGACATGCGAATGCCCCCTTGTCGGTCATGTCAAGGCGAAATTCCGCCGTGTCCTCTGATGAACCCAATTGATAGATGGCTCGGACGAGCCCAGTGCCATAGTCAACCTCTGTACGTAGTAGTTCAGCGTTTTCTGGCAACAAGAGTTCGATTCGTCCGATAGGGATAATCGACGGGCGCCTGGGCTGCCCTTTCTCGTGTTCCGTTGTTGTGGCGAATATTTCTTTCAGTGCATTCATGTCATAGTTGTTCAGTGCCTTGCGGATATCGGCAAAATTCTGTTTTTCTGTCCATGGCATGCCTCCTCTGTGATCCCAGAGGTTGGAGCATCCGACGGAAAGACGCAGGAGGTTGCCGCCTCCCCAGACGTACAGGCCAAGCCATCCATTGCCGAGCATGGCTCCTTCGTGAATTGTCGAATGCGGAAAATCTCTGATAATTGTTTTCATGTCTGTCAATCTGTGTGTAGAGCCTGTTCCCGTGAGTCAACTGTCAAGTTGGCAACCGAATCGTGACTTTCTGAACATGGCTGGAATGTGGGGTGATGGTTTCAATGGAAGAAAACTTCGTAAAAAAACTAATATAGCCTGTGAGTTGTAATAGCAAAACAACTTGCTTTTTGTATTTCCGAAAATAAATTTTCAATAGAAGTTTTTAATCAAGGCTCTATTTCCCATGAGGGGCTGCAATTGCACATATCAAGGCGGCTCTGCTAAGACCCCGAAGGGGTCAAATATCAGTAACCACAGGTTGAGCGAAGCGAAACCTGGGGGACGTAATCCTCTACAGGATAACGACCTCGAAGAGGTCGAACTAGCCCTTTTGGGGAATAGAGCGTAATCAAAACAAATTAAAAAACAGGAGTATGGAATGTTTTTTACAGGATTTGCAGATGAAGCGTCAAAAGGATTGGCAGGGCAGATAGCGGCGACGAAGGAATTGGGATGGCATTTTATTGAATCCCGTGCCATTGATGGCGTCAATATTCATGATTTGTCAGACGAGGCATTTGATATTGCGGCAGGGCAATTGGAGGATGCTGGTGTGCAGGTCAACTGCTTCGGTTCGACCATTGCCAACTGGGCAAAGAAAATCACTGATCCATTTGATATCACGCTTCAGGAAATCAATCGTGCCATTCCGCGTATGCATCGTTTGGGAACGAAATTCATCCGCATCATGAGTTATGCTCGGATGGATGACCGTGAACCCAATGACCAGATGGAGGAAGAACGCTTCCGCAGACTCAATGTTATCACCAAAATGTTCCTGGATGCGGGAATCCAGCCCCTTCATGAGAACTGCATGAATTATGGTGGCATGGGATGGCCGTTCACATTGCGCATGCTTGACAGGGTTCCTGGACTCAAACTTGTGTTTGATACGGGCAATCCTGTTTGCACGGATGATAAATCAAAACCAAAACCATATCCCAAAGAATCCAGTTGGGAGTTCTATGACAATGTCAAGGACTTTGTCGTCTATGTCCATATCAAGGACGCTGTGATTGAAGACGGCAAGCCGAGGTTTACATGGGGCGGCGATGGCGATGGCGATGTCCGAAAAATTGTGACCGATTTGCTGAAGCGCGGATATGACGGTGGTTTTTCCATGGAGCCGCACATGGCAGTCGTTTTCCATGATGAAGCCGTCAAGTCCGATGAACAGGCCCGTTATGACAATTATGTGGAATATGGTCGTCGCTTTATGGCTTTAGTCGATGAGTGCCGTGCCAAGTGCTGACATGTTTTTACACGCTTTTGCGTGTGGAATGTGTTTTTGGAATATCTGGCGGCAATATGTATTTTGATGTCGAAGCGGAATTGGTGTAAATGAGTTCAGAAAAGGAAGATAGTTCGTCACAAGTTGTCAGGGAGACGTTGTCTTCGAGGCTAGGGTTTCTTCTTCTTGCCGCTGGTTGCGCAATTGGATTAGGGAATGTCTGGCGCTTCCCGTATATTTGCGGTTCGTATGGCGGGGCTATTTTCCTTGTTTTCTATCTGGTCTTTCTGCTGTTTTTGGGGCTCCCAGTCATGGTTGCGGAACTGGCTGTCGGTCGTGCGGGACGCGAAGATTTAATTGGTTGCCTACGGAAATTGAAGAATCCTCAGACAAAGGTGCCATGGGGTGGAATAGGATGCATTCAGTTTTCGGGACTTCTTGTTTTGCTGATGTTTTATTCAGTCATTACTGGCTGGCTGATTTCCTATACATGGGACTATGCCAGCGGAAGGTTCTCATCGGTTGCTTCAGCCGATATTCCAACGGTATTTGGAGGACTGCTTGAGAGTCCAGGCCGATTGGTCGTATTTGATGGAATAGCGATTCTGATCACTCTTGCAGTTTGTGCAACAGGGCTTAAGTCAGGAGTTGAGCGGATAACAAAAATCATGATGTTATGCCTGTTCATCATTATGCTTGGGCTTGCTGGATATGCTGTATGCTTGCCGAACTCTTCAAAAGGTCTTAGTTTTTTCCTTTTCCCTAATTTGGAGAATGTCAGGCAAGTCGGCATCTTCAATACGATGCACGCGGCTTTGATGCAGGCATTCTTCACTTTGTCTCTTGGTATTGGCAGTATTGCCGTCTGTGGCAGTTATTCAAGTCGTGATAAATCTCTTACTCAAGAGGCCTTCATCATTATTGGACTCGATACTTTTGTGGCTGTTTGCGCGGGGTTGATCATTTTTCCATGCTGTGCGATTTTCAACGTATCTCCAAACCAAGGGCCTGGACTTATTTTCCTGACTTTGCCTCAGATTTTCTGTGACATGCCTTATGGAACCATCATGGGGTTGGCTTTTTTCGTGTTCATGAGTGTCGCCGCACTGACGACATTGATTGCAGTCTCGGAAGGGGTGATCGCCTTTTGCATTGATCAACTCAAAATGAAACGATGGGTTGCTTCTTGCATGGTGGCAGTTGTTGTCTTTGTTTTATCCCTCCCATGTGCATTTGGCTTTAATATTTGGAAAGGATTCAAGCCGTTCGGCGGAGATTCCAGTGTCTTGGATTTGGAGGATTTCATTGTATCCGACAATCTTCTTCCGCTAGGTGCGCTATGTTTCTGTCTGTTCTGCACAAGAAATTTCGGATGGGGCATGAATAAATTCCTTGAAGAGGTCAACGCTGGTACAGGAATGAAGTTTCCTAAGTTCCTTTGCTCATACATGCGTTGGGGACTTCCTCTTGTTCTTTTTGCCATTTGGGTATACGGCATTATCGGGAGATTCTGCTGAAAAAGCAGAAAAATAAATCCACTCTGCTTGACAAGTTCTGTTGGTGGTGTAGATTAATAGACGTGACAGGACACAGCATTGAACGCAATGGTTCCGTGCCTCCGCGCGGTTCCATGTTTTTTTTGCCCCTGA
>JAGCTA010000114.1 GCA_017963875.1 Victivallales bacterium
AATGCATGTCAATGGGTTCAGATGATTTTATCGGTTCCGTTCGGCTCTGGAGCATACCGTCCACCAGACATGTGTTGTGGTCTGCGGCGGACGTAGCGTAGACGCGATAGGGGGATTTTTCGTATTGTCCGCCGCCGTCGTCAAAGATCAGTTCTTCGTCACCTTTATAGATGTTGATATTGAGTTTGTCCTGATGTCGATGCGCTACGCCCAAAGGTCCGACGTCAAAGCAGCAGTAGAGTGCATCGGCACTCCAGTCCGAACGCATGACGGCGAAGCCGCCCCATGGAAGGCATCGTGACGCGGTCGGGTCGGAGGATGGTTCACGTCCTTTCTCGCGGCTTGTCGCAGCCCATTGGAAATCAAGGCGATGGGGGAAATACGCAAGTGCCTTTTGCATGTACGGTTGGATATGGAAGGTATGGGTGTCATTGGTCTTGGGCGACGTGAGGCAAGGCGTTGTCAAGTCAAGAAAGGCATCAAACGTGTGTTCGAGAACAGGCAGAAAGTCTGGTGGAAGTTCCTTCAGGCAATCCTCGCTTTTTGCGATGTTGAGAAACGCGAACGTGCAGCCGAGCATGACGCTATGATAGTCGGGCGACAGTTCGTCGTGCATGCCGTCAGGCAGGATTTGGTCCTTGATGGCGTTTTCAAAGGTCAGAATCGCGTATTGGCGCATGTCGGAGGCGCAATTGAATTCGGGGAAAAAGACGCCCCATGTGTACAGTCCGCTCATTTCCATGAGAATCCAGTTGGTGCGTGGCGAATGGTGTTGCCTCAAATGCTTGGCATGACGAACCATGGAGCCAAGCATCATGCAGATGCTTTCATCTGTGAATGACGGTGACGAACGGAAAGACTCGAACGCAATTGTCCAGGAGAACATCATTCTCAGGCCAGTTTCAATGGTTCTCCATACGCCGCCTGCGACGTTCCAGTTGTCTTCTGGAGGTGCTCCTGCAATGGCCAGCCAGCTGAGCAACTGTTCATTGAAGGCCTTTGCGTATTTTTCATCTCCTGTTTCCTTGTAGGCCAATCCCATGTCTATCCAGAACCACATTCGGTTGAGTTGCCACAGCCACTCGTTGTTGCGGAAGCCAAGTTGACAGGTCGGATCGGCGAGCCAGTCGATGCGTCCGTCGGGAAATTGCCATGGGATGTTGATGACGGTCACATCGCCCTTGACAGCACGGGCAGCCGTTTCAGGCGAACTGTTATACGAAAAGTTGGAGTTATAGGAAACGTGCCTGGCCGAACGCGTGCGGAAATGCTTCGCGGTCGCCGAGACAAGCCGTTTTTCATCGCCTGACGCAAGCGCCTGCCGAACCTCGTCTCCCATCGATGCCGCGTCCAAATGAGCAAAAAACTCATTCAAAAGAGCCTTTCGTTCTTGTTCGGGAACAGTCGTATTTTGAGCCTTGCCAGTCATTTATATCAATCCTCTTCTACCATTGCCAACCTTCGATCTTGCAGATGCGTTCCATCAACTTGCGCTCGGGCTTGCCTGAATCGGGCTTGAACCACACCTCGAACCTCGCGGCGTATGGCTTGCCCCAATCGCCTTCGTAAATCGTGAACCCGTTCTCGTAGAGGAACTTCTCCTCTGGATCCGCGGACCATCCGATGCGCTCGTTTGATTTGTCCTTCAGGCGGTCTTCCGAGAGCCGCGTCCCCTTTGTCACCTCAAATGCCTTGAGATACGTCAGGCCAGACTCGCCTGGATTGATACGCAGCGTGAGATTGTAGATGCCTGGCTGTATGCCGTTGCGAAGGACAAACGCCTCTGGCCCTCGGACGGCGGCATCTGGCGGCAGTTTCAACAACACGAATTCCTCTTTCATAAACGCCAATACGGCGTTGGTAACACGGCGCTCCCGCGCGGATGACTCCTCGAAGACTTCGACACAGAACTCCTTGTCGCCAAATCGTTCGCAACTTTCGCTCGATCCGCAGTTGCCCTTGTTCAACATGGCCGAAATTGTCGAAACTGCAGGATGATCCGCGCCATTACTTCCCCAAAAAGGCGAATTTGGGAAGCCGATGGTCGTTCGGATTTGATAATATTTGTCGTTGTTCGGCTGGTTGGAGACGGGCCAGTTGCCTGAATAATAGCCGTGCAGCGGATGGTTCCAGACGCCTCTGTTCATCAATCGCCGCGTGGCGCATAGACGGCCACCGTCCTCATGCAACCACCAGCCAGGGTGCCTGGCAAGATACATCATCAGATCGTCGCGGCGATGGTGGACAAGGTCGGCAAGCGTCGAAAGGTCGCACGTCACTGTCTGATCATCGCCGCCTTTCCGTTCCAGAGCAGTGAAGATGGCTTTGCTGAAATCGTCTTCGTAGGAATTGACCGAATCAAAGGGAGATACATAACTATCTTCTGGAATGACGAGTCTTGCTTCAAGTTCCGCAGGGATGGTCAAGTTGTCAGCGAAATGGTCTTCTCTCGGCATCCCAGAATGCAACGCGAAATACACCATGAGAAGCGCTCCCCAGAAAACGAACAGGCAGACACTTCCAAGCAGTGCCTGGACAATGGCGCGTCTCCATTTCTTCTTGACCAGCGACACAATCCATGAGGTGAAGAACAGAAGCCCCGAAACGACAAGCATCATCAATGTTGCGATATCTAAAAATGAGTTGACAACACGCGGCAGAGCCGTCAGATAGGAACTGGCAGCCAGATCTGCAAGAAATAGCACAAATGCGCCGCACCAAACGGATAGCGCTCCATACCATGTGTCAAAAAGGAATCGTTTCATGTTGCTTTATGTGTTAGTAGCGACGGCGTCTCGCCGTCGCCGAGCGATCGGGGTGAGTAACGCCGAACTTCAGTTCGGTGCCAAGAGACGTTAGTAGCGACGGCGTCTCGCCGTCGCCGCGCGGGAGGAGTAACGCGCTGGACGCAGCCATTGTCAGTGGCCTTGCCAGTTGTACCTTCGAACTTAATTCGGAGTTACAACTCACCGTCGCCGAGCGATCGGGGTGAGTAACGCCGAA
>JAGCTA010000115.1 GCA_017963875.1 Victivallales bacterium
TCTCGTGAGAAGCATCAAGCAAAATCATCGCTCAACTCAATGACCATTACGTATATTTATTTGCGCTTCATGACAACGTCCTCTTGAGTGATTCGATGCTTTCATACAAAAAATACGCAGGAAGACGTATTTTCCAGACACCGCTCGAAGGCGCACGGCTTGTCCTTGATTTCCTCCAACTCCTCCACAGTTCGGACACACAGAATACCATGACTTCAAATGAAGGGCTCGTCCGTGAAGTCAAAAACAAGAGCATCAACGCATTCGACGAGTCTCTCACGACATCGTCACTTGCTAAAAACGCAGGGATTTCGCGTGAACATCTGTCAAGGACTTTCCATACTGAAACTGGACAGACACTTCGCGATTACCGTGCGGACCAACGGATGAACGAAGCGGTCACGATGCTCCTCAAGACAAGCCTGTCCTGCAAGGAGATCGCCCATCTCGCCCACTTCGGCTCCTATTCCAGTTTCTATCGGGCATTCATCTCAAAATTCAAGACTCCGCCCGAAAGTTTTCGAAGGAAACAATAGAAACGAAACAGACAGCACACGACTTCATGCACACAAAAACACGGACCTCAATGTAAAAAAGCCCGTGTTTCTATAAGTCAGCAATTATCGTGCCCGTCAATTTCCCGCCATCAGATTGTCAGGCGGAAACAGAGTGTTCTCGATTCCTGTCTTGATGCGTCCGAACAGATTGCCATACTTTTTTAGGTTCAAAGACTCGACGAATGACGTGATTTTCGTCACCGTTGAACATGGATCAATAGACGCGTCCATGCAGTCGCCTTCCAAGACAAGCAACGGCAGGCCGAGTTTTTCCAAGGCTTCACGGAGCTGCTTTGTGAAAGGCCTGTCGGCAAGGCTGCAACGCCCGAATCCATGAGTGTAAAGGACGCAACCAGTCAATTTCGCTTTTCTGGCGATATTCTTGACGTATTCCACGCGGAGTTTCGGATCCAGGAAGCCAGCGGTCAGCAGTTTTTTGGCAAGTGAACGTAACGGTTCCAAAGGATTCAACGGCTCCCATCCGACGAAATTCGTCTCCTCGAAAACAATTGGGGCATTGCAGGTACTTTCAAGGAATTCCAAATAATGGGAATTGTAGAATGGTGGAAGATGGAGCCACAGAAGCCGATGGGTGTCTTCAATGCGATAGCGCCTTTCAGCCCATTCCTTTTTCCTTAAAAGTTCCTCGTAATATGCCTTCTGGATATCAACGAGTTCCTGTTTTCCCCATCCCTGATTAAAAATCACCGCATTGTACACGGCCTGAGCACCACGGATCAGCGGCGGCGATGTCCAACGCAACTCATTGCATTTACGAGTATAATCTGCGGCGGCATTCGACAATTCGATCGCCTCCTGCAATTTGCCGCGGTCAAGTTTATGACCAAATGCCTTCTCCATGCAGGCAATCGCCTCCTCAAGTCCCTCGGCAATCTGCTCGACAGCATTGGAACTTGAAGCGTTGATTGGCGTCTGAAGAGAATAGAAACGGTCTTCAAACTGGTAATCCATCGCCAAGTCCGCAAAAATGCGCTCCCCCTGCTGGCAAGGCTGGCTTGTCGTCACGGCAAAATCAGGCTTCTCCTGCTTAATTCCTTCAAGGATGCGGAGGAATGAACATGTCTGCTGGTCGAACCCCTTCCGTGCCGCAATATCAAGTGCCTGCTTCACACGTTTGGCATTGCGGCCGAACAAAGCGGCATACGTCTCAAGCGTCTGGATTTTCGCTCCAAACGCATTCAATATCTCAGTCGGGAAAAACAGGTTGCGCCACACCAATGGCTTGTTCTTGTCTCGGCGAGCCAAAAAGTCACGGCGAGTGCTGTTCACGCGCATCTGGACTGATTTCTGCGGCGTCGGTTCATATTGGACTTTCTCGACGTCCAGTTTGCCTTTGAGTGCCGTAAACTGGCGTGCAAGACATGCCGCGCCGATAGCCCCCATGACCTGGTGGTATTTCGGAATGACAATCTCGCTGCCTGTAATCTCTTCAAGATAGTGGGCGACGGCGGAATTGGATGCGACACCACCTTGGAACAGGATTTTACGGCCAGGCTGGTGCAACAGCAACTGCCCGACACCGTTCAAAATCGTCCTTGCCTGTGCTCGACAGGCACCTGCCAGCAAGTCCCCCATCGGAATGCGGTTTTTGAATTTGTTGATGGAAGTCGCAGAAAGAACCGCGCATACAGAACTGAATTCCTGCTCAGAATCATAATTCACACGAGAGGAAATCTCTTCGACTGGAACGCCTAGTTTCGCTGCGACGCTGTCCAGATAACTGCCTGTCCCTGCGGCGCAGACACCAGACATCATCGAAACCCACATGCCCATCTTCTCATTGAAAATCATGCACTTGCTGTCCTGCCCGCCACAATCAATGATGGCATTGACATCAGGATAATAGTGTTTGGCACCCGCGACATGTGCAGAGACTTCGCTGACCTGAAAATCGTAGTCGATAAAGCGTTTCGTGTCCTCGACAATCTGGCTTCCCGTAACGACAGTACAGATAATATCCTCTTTTTTCAGCCCAGAGTCCTTGAGGAAGGTCTCTACTGTCTTCTTCACGGCCCCCATATTGCATCGTCCGCAGGAGGTGCATCGGCCCGTGCAAGCCAGACGGCCACTTTCCACAGGCTTTGTGCGTTGATACGTCGTATGGAGAACTTCACCAGCATCTGACATCACCACGGCCTTGAAAGTCGTGGAACCGATGTCAATACCAAGATAGTATTTTGTTTCGTTATCCATAATCCTTCGCTACTTTATGATGTAAAAAAAGAAACTCATAATCTAATTTAGCATACATTTTATAAATTTCATCCGACAACCTCTAAAAAAACCGTTCCCTCATGCCATTTTCATGGGCTGAAGCCTCGCATTTATGTTTGCGTGTTTTCTTTTTTACCGTATATTAAATAATGATTTGAAAAAACACTGTCTGTTTCAATTTACACAACAAGGAAGTCACAAAATGTTGGAAGCACTTGTTTCCTTTGATGCAAAAAAACGCATGGCGGCACTCGCCGAATTGGCCAAAAACACGTCTTTTCCGCCTGAAAACACTCAGGTCAACATGCATCTCCATACCTTTTTCTCCTATAATGGAGAAGGATGGTCCCCTGCCCGAATCGCCTACGAAATGAAAAAACTCGGCGTCTATTCGGCAGCCATCTGCGACTTCGACGTCCTGCAAGGACTGGATGAATTCCTCGCGGCAACGGACCTCCTCAAACTCCGCGCGGCAGTCGCATTTGAAAGCCGCACCTTCTTCCGCGAATACGCGGACAAGGAAATCAACTCGCCTGGAGAGCCTGGAGTCTATTATTTCATGGGCATGGGATTTGTAAAACAGCCAGCGACAGGAAGCAAGGCTGCGGCCGTCTTCAAGGACATGCTGGAGCGGTCACATGCGCGCAACCGTGCCGTCATCGCCCGTATCAATGCAAAACTCACCGATTTCCAACTGGACTATGACACCGATGTGCTTCCATTGACTCCAGAAAAGAATGCGACTGAACGGCATATCTGCGTTGCTTTCTACAACAAGGCCATTCAAATCCTTGGCTCCAAGCCGAAAGCCGCCGCATCCTGGGCAAAGGTGCTTGGCATCAGCGAAGAGGATGCACTTGCAAAGATTGACAATCAAAATGCCTTCACGGATTTGCTCCGCTCAAAACTGATCAAAAAAGGCGGCGTCGGATATGCCCAGCCAGATGACAAGACCTTCCCGCTTCTGGATGACGTCATCGCCATGATTCTTGACTGCCGCGCCATTCCAATGACCGCCTGGCTGGATGGGTCACTACCTGGCGAAAACAATCCCGTCGAACAACTTGAACTACTGAAGGCAAAGGGAGTCCCCGCAGTCAATATCATCCCCGACCGCAACTGGAACTTCAAGGACGAAGCAAAAAAAGCCATCAAAGTCGCGGAACTCAACAAATATGTCGCGGCGGCGACAAAATTGGACATGCCCATCAATGTCGGCACAGAGGCGAACAAGCCAGGCCAGCGGTTGCTGGATGACTTTGCATCTGATGCACTTGCGCCACATCATCCGATTTTCTTGAAAGGAGCGCAGATTATGGTTGGACATACACGCCTTCTGCGCTTTGCGAACCTCTCATACGTTGACAAGGCAGCCGATGACCGCTTCGGCACCGCCGCCGCCAAAAACGATTTCTTCGCATCCGTCGGCGCTCTGCCCGCCCCGTCGTCCGACATTCTCGCAAAGATTTCCGCGTTTGATGAGAACAAGGCATTCGCCTATCTCGCAGACTCCGCAAAAAAAGGCACCTGGTGCTGAAATCACTCCCGGCAAAGTATTTTTAACAACTTCTTGAAATTTCGTTTTCAAATTACAAAACACCAACCACCAAAAGGAAAAAGCATGTTTCCCGAACTGACAGCAGAACAAATCCAGAAACGCTACGAATGCGCACGTCAACAGTACAAGGCCATCGGCGTCGATACCGATGCCGCGCTGGACAAACTCGGTTCAACGCCAGTGTCAATCCACTGCTGGCAGGGCGATGACGTCAAGGGCTTCGAGGTCCACGACGAAGCAGTCACAGGCGGCGGCATCATGTCCACAGGTAATTATCCTGGTCCAGCCATGGATGCCGATACCCTTCGCAAGGACGCAGAAAAGGCCTTCTCTCTCATCCCAGGCATCAAACGCTTCAACATCCACGCCATTTACGCGGAAACCAATGGAAAAGTCGTTGAACGCGACCAGATCAAGCCCGAACACTTTGACAATTGGATGAAATGGTCAAAGAAAAACAATGTCTCGCTGGACTTCAACCCGACATTCTTCGCACATCCGAAGGCCAACGACGGCTACACGCTCTCTCACCCAGACGATGAGATCCGCAAATTCTGGATCAACCACGACAAGGCGTGCCGCGTCATCGCAGAGGCCATGGGGCGAAATCAAGGCAATGCCTGCATCGTCAACCATTGGATTCCAGACGGTGCCAAAGACCAGCCTTACGACCGCTGGTCGCCACGCAAACGCCTCACCCAGTCTTTGGAAGAGATTTTCTCCGAGAACATCGACCCGAAATTCTGCAAAGACGCCGTTGAAAGCAAGTTGTTCGGCATTGGCTCTGAAGATTATGTCGTCGGTTCCCATGATTACTACATGGGTTATGCCATGACCCATCCGCAAATGCTCTGCCTGGACATGGGACATTTCCATCCAACAGAAACTATCCACGACAAGATTTCTGCTATTTTCCAGTTCAAGAACGAACTACTTCTCCACGTTTCCCGTGGCATCCGCTGGGATTCAGACCATGTCGTCATTCTCAATGACGATATCCGCAATCTCTTCCAGCAAATTATTCGCGGCGGTGTCCTGGACAACACGCACATCGCACTTGATTTCTTTGACGGTTCCATCAACCGTATCGGCGCATGGGTCATCGGCACGCGCGCCACGCAGAAAGGCATCCTCGCCGCACTGCTCGAACCACAGCAGATTCTCAAGAACTTCGAGGACAACAATGACGGCGCAATGCGCCTTGCCCTACTTGAAGAACTGAAACTGTTCCCGCTCGGCGATGTCTGGAACATGTTCTGCCTGAAAAACAATGTCCCGACCGCCGCTGGATGGATTGACGACATGATCGACTACGACCGTAAAGTCATCAAAACTCGTTGATTTTGTTTTTAATCTTGTCGGATGGCATGGCTTTTTCTTCATGTCATCCGACAAGTCGTCTATTTCCTTATTTTTCAATAATTTTAGAATTTATTACCCATGAGCCAGTTTGTCATCAATGTAATGTCCCAGGACCGTACGGGCATCGTCGCGGATGTCACACGTGCGATAAAAAATCTCGAAGGAAACCTTGAAGACATGACGCAGACTGTCCTGCAAGGATATTTCACGATGATTCTCATCGCGTCCTTCCCTGATTCCGTCACAGAAGAATCACTGAAAGATAGCCTGGCAAACGCATCCGAATTGACAGGGCTGGGAATCAGCGTTACACCATTTGTCCAACAGCATGCAAAAGACATGACGCCAAACGAAGACTCCCTGTATATTCTAACGTCTTCTGGCCCAGACCGCACGGGACTTGTCTGCGATGTCACCGAGGCACTTCGCCAAAAGGACATCAACATTGTTGACCTCAATACGCGTTCACATAACGGGAACTACAATATGATGTTCCTCCTCAGCATTCCCGAAGGCACGGATATCGGCAAACTCAAGCGCAGCCTGCGCGTCACATCCGAAGTACTTGGCCTGAACCTTGAACTGCGCCATCAGGCACTTTTCAGAAAAACAAACGAAATCTGACGATTCCAGATTTTCAGACATCATTATCGTCCAGTCGTTTCCACTTGCTTCATGATCCCCATGTCCATTTTGTGGCAACAATCTGGGCGACCTGATGTTTCTCCTCCATAAGCGCCAGAGAATATATAGACACAATATTTGTAATCCATATAGTTACAAAAACAAATTATAAAAATATCAATAAGGACAAACGCCATGAACCATCAAATACGCGGCAGTTTTATCACCACTGGCAACATCAAAAATGCAACCACGGGATACAGCAAAGAGCCGCTGTCGCTCCTTTTTGGGATGTGTCATGGGGCAATGGAATTCAACAACCGAGTCTTTATATACAAAGACCGCCTGATTCGTGTCAATCTAAACTGGATTCGAGATTATATCCTGACATTGAAGGGATTCCGCTACACTGCCTTTGATTTGAAATCATTCCCCGATTTTCTTCTGGAACGCCAGCATCCCAAGGGATTCTTCTACGAAATCATCGCACCAGTCGAGGACATGCATTCAGGATGCCCGCAGATACAGAACAACAATATCCAGATTTCCTCTCCTGAATGCTGTTATTATGAAGAAGGACTCGACTTTGGCCTCTGCCGTCTCGAACTGGAGGCAGACATCGAATACCTGATGGTCGAAGGCGTTTACATGATATGGCAGGCAACAGGCGATGACGATTGGCTGAAACAAAACCTGCCACGCATTGAAAAAGGCCTCCGATATATCATGAGCGACCCGCTTCGTTGGGATGAAAACTATCAACTCGCCAAACGCCCTCGAACATTGGATACATGGGACTTCCTCGATAATCCAAGGTCTCAAAATGATCGCAGAATCCACCACGACGACCCCATGGGAATCTTCCATGGGGACAATACAGGACTTTACAACGCCAAATTGCTGATGGCCAAAATGTACAGATTCATTGGGCAGGAGTCTATGGCAGAACGACACGAGGAAGAAGCAGCCACCTTACGGGATAGAATCATGAAATATCTCTGGAATGGACGTTTTTTCAGACATTTCCTCCCTTTGACACCCGTCGATTACGGTGTGGATGAAGCCTATCAGATGAGTCTTTCGAACGCCTACGCGTTAAATCGCTCGATTCTGACGTTTGACCAACGCCTTTCCATTATCAATTCATACCGTTCACTGCGCGAAAAATACCATGGCGAATATGATGATTTTCGCAATCTTGAGCCCCCCTACCCAATTTTCATGGGAAGGAAAGCAGGCCAGTATGTCAACGGTGCCACTGCTCCTTTTGTCGCAGGACAACTTGCTCTCGGCGCATTCGAATCAGGGGAAGAAAAGTATGGCGTCGATATCCTCAAACGCATGGGAGGGAAATTCATTCGAGATGGCAAGGTTTCTTTCCTCTATGACTGGAATGGCAATGACATCGGCGGCGGGCCTCGTTGCTGGAGCGGTGCAGAGATATTGAATGCTGAATGCGCTGGACTCGCTGGCATCGTCGATAATTCAAAATGCTTCAAGGATGTCATTATTTCCCCACGTTTCGTGGCGGCAGACGAAACCAAGGCACATTGCCGTCTTGAATACCCTGCATCGGGTTCGGCCATCGAATACCATTTTACACACGATATTTCACAAAAGCGCATTGGATTCGAGTTGCTGACTCAAAAACACGATGATGTGACGCTGCGCATGCTCCTTCCAGAACAGGCTTTAGTGCCGACCTTGGAAATCAACAACATGCCTTCAGACGCCGAGATTGAATCGGTTGGCGCAAGCAAATACCTAGTTTACCGACATTTTCCCCCGCAGGGAACTGCTGTCATCCAATACAACTGACCCCTCCCCCAATGGCAAGAATCAGAGCAGACCAACGCTGCGTCGCCCAAGGCCTCGCAGAATCCAGAACCGCAGCACAACGGCTGATTGTGGCTGGGCAGATTCTGCTCCCTGACAATTCGCCCGTCAGAAAAGCGGGGCAATTGGTTGAAGAGGACGTGCCGCTGAAGGCTCTTTCTCAACTGCCATACGTCAGCCGCGGAGCATATAAACTGTTGGCTGCCATCGAGGCATACCCGCATAATTTCACGGATAAGGTTGCGTTGGATGTCGGGGCATCCACAGGCGGCTTCACTGACGTTCTGCTGAAACAGGGTTCGAAACGCGTTTATGCGGTGGATGTCGGCACCGACCAATTGCATCCGAGTCTAAAAAACGACCCGCGCGTGATTTCACTGGAACACACAAATGCCAGGCAATTATCCTCAGAACTGATTCCAGAAGCAATTGACGTGCTCGTCGCAGATGTCTCTTTTATTTCACTGACAAAAGTGCTCCCTGCCTGTGCGCGGTTGCTCAATGACGTCTCTTGTTGGATTGCTGTTCTAATCAAGCCTCAATTCGAGGCTGAGCCGAATGAAGTTGGCAAGAACGGCGTTGTACGAGATGAAACTGTACGTGAAAGGTGCATTCAGAAAATCACGGTCTACTGCCAACAAAACCTAGGCTGGACTCTTAGCGGCACCATTCCATCGCCAATCCTCGGCCCCCAGGGAAA
>JAGCTA010000116.1 GCA_017963875.1 Victivallales bacterium
TGTTTGAGTCATCGCCACAGGAAGCATGAATCGCAACGTCGAGCCGCTTTCTCCGCAATCCAATGTTGGCATATTGCAATTTGCCAATGCCGCAAGGCATCTTCGGGTAGCATTGACATCTTCTGAAAAAGACTGCGTTCCAATATCTTCTGCATATCGCTTTCCCCCTGCGAGGAAATCAGCGATCAGCAGACGGTGCAGATGGGATTTTGACAATGGTACGGTGACATACCCTTGTCTGAAACCAGGCGTGATGATCAGTGTTGTCTTCATGGCAGCGTCTCCTTGACTGCACGCACATCACCCCAGCCGCATGGCAGGGCAAAAACAACAGAATCGCCCTGGCGCTTCTTGTCGCCGCGCATCCATTGTGAGAGGCTTACGAAGTCCATGCCTTTGGGAAGATTCACGGGAAGACCTGCGGACATGAAGCGCTCGGCAAGTTTTTCTGGCCATGTTTTGGGGGCAAGACCACGCCTGACGGCGTGGCGTGCTTCTTCAACACAGCCAATGGCGACGGCCTGGCCATGTGACAATCGATATCCGCTTGCCGCCTCAATTGCGTGAGCGACGGTATGTCCGCAATTAAGCAGAATGCGTTTGCCGAGTCGTTCCAGCGGGTCTTCACGGACAATGGCGACCTTGACAGCAAGGTTCATGGCGATTTCCTGTGCGGTGGGTATTCCGCCATTTATGGGATTTCGAGGCAGATTGCCTATAATCTCATGCTTGATCATTTCAGCGCGGCCAGCCTTCAATATCTCGTCAGGAAGGGATTTTAGAAAATCCGTGTCAATGACGACGATTTTGGGCTGATGGAATGCACCTGCGAGATTCTTTCCATCTGGGAGGTCGCAACCAGTTTTTCCTCCTGTGGAGGCATCGACCATGGCAAGAAGTGTCGTCGGGAAATTCATCCAGTTGATTCCACGCATCCAGGTTGCAGCGGCAAAGCCTGTCAAATCTCCTGTAACTCCGCCACCGCATGCGGCAACGCAATCGCGCCTGCCAAGCCCTGCGATTGCAAAGGAATGCCACAGCATCATGACTGTTTCGGGAGTCTTATGGCATTCGCCAGACGGTATCAATGCCAGATGTCTTTGCGAAAGGGCAGGGTGGCACCTGGCGACGTTTTCATCGAAGACGGTGACAGCGGACGGCATCAGTGCCTCCGCGATTCCAGTCCCGACCACGACAAGACTGTCAGGCAACATGAAGGAATTCGCAATGCGTTTATTGAAAGACGCATAATGTGCCGCACGTTCATGTGCACGGTTTCCCAACGGGCGGCTTCCTGGCGCGAGATTCAGCCTGAAGGCGAGTTCCTCTTCAGATGGCGTATCCAGACAGAAAACGGCACCAGTTTTTTCGCATAGCGAACGGTTTTCCGCATCCAGCAACGTTCCCCCGCCGAGTGAAATCACTCCACCTGATTTTGAACATGCCTCAATCACCTGCCTTAAAGTGTTTTTTTCTAGAGAACGGAATGCAGGCTCTCCTTCTGAAGCGAAAATGTCCGCGATGGATTTGCCAGCATTTTGGACGATGACCGCATCGACGTCAAAGAAAAGTGCGCCAGTCTGCTTGGCCAGGCATTGACCAAGAGTCGTTTTGCCGCTGGCTGGCGGACCATAGAGGAAAATGATGTTTTGGTTGATCATAGATTGCCCTCCGCTGCATACAACCTGCGTTGTTCCCGTGCCTGTTCTATCAACATTGTCATGCCGTTTTCAGTTCTGCAACCTGCTTTGCGCGCCCGTGCCATGATTGGTGTCTCAGCAGGGGAATATATCAAATCATAAACCGCCTCGCTGCCATTGAATTCATAGAACGGCAATGGATCGTCCGTCGAATCCGTTGAATTCTTTGAACTCAATCCAACAGACGTTGTCTGGATGATGATTTCATTGTATTCAACCAGCAATGCGAGCGATTCCTTGCCCAGAGATGCTGCTTTGAAACCGTATGGTCTGGCAAGACGTTCCGCCTTCTCCAGTGTACGATTGAAAATGCACGCGGCCGCTCCGAGTTTGAAAAGGGCGTATGCGATGGCGCGAGCAGCACCTCCTGCGCCAAGAATCGCCACGCGATGTCCTGAAAGCGATTGCAACCCAAGGAAATTGCACAATGCCACGGTGAATCCCGTGACATCGGTGTTGAAACCTTTCCAGCCAGCGGCCGTGTGAATCGCGGTATTGACTGCTCCGATTTCCCTTGCATTGTCGTCCAGGCAGTTCATCAGTGGAATAATGGACTCCTTGTGGGGGATTGTCACGGCGATTCCTCGAATGCCCAAGGTTTCTGCACACGTTATTGTTTCGCTTATTTTTTCAGCAGGCAACGGAACCATGACGGCATCCTGCCCATCGGCGAAAAACGCTTCGTTGTTGATTTGTGGGCTCAGAGAATGGCCAAGGGGCCAACCCGTGACCGCGAACAACTTGGTTGAAGCCGTCAACGTCCTGAAACCATAGACGGTCACGAGGTCAGACGGAGTCAAATGGCCGATGGAAGCCATTTTGGATATGGTTTCTGTTGGTGAAGCGAAGGTCAGGAAAGAATGTGTCCTTCCAGCAAGGATGCGTGACGCTTTGCCGAATGTACCCATGGCGCAGATTATATGCGGAAAACCGATGAAATCGGCGGTTCCCTCAAACACTTTTGCCAGTTCCTCGCAGGAATTGACTTTAAACGCCAATTTCGGGATATCGTCAGAATTGCCTTTCAGCCGTCTGCAATATGCGATTATATCTGTAATTGGACGCTCGAAATCATGATGACTGCGGATGATTCGCGTGCCATTGTCCCGAGCGAGTTTTTCAAGGGACGCGTCATGGAAATCCTCCTCGAAATCCACATAGTCAAAATGTGCGTCCGTCAGTAGTTTTTCAAACAATTTACTGCGTGTGCATTCATCATCCAGCCATTCACCACCGTCTTTTTTTCTTCTGATTGTCAGAATGACAGGCAGGTTAGCGTTTTTTGTGAAATCCACGGCATGACAGCGTTCAGATTCATCAAGGCAATCCACGCGCAATTCAGCCATGTCAATATGGAGTCTGTTGGCTGAAAGGACGGCCAGGTTGTCCTGAATGTTTTTTCCTGTCAATGTCAAGCAGATTCTCGGTGTGGCTGATTCAGTTGCAAGAATGGCATCTGCGATAGCCAATGCGGTAACCGCCTCCAGCACAGGGACGGCCCTCAAGGCGATGCACGGGTCATGGCGACCGTGAACACGGCAGACGGCATTTTCCATTGTGGCAAGATTGACGCTGTCCTGTTCAATGAAAATGGACGGCGTCGGTTTCATGGCCACTCTGAAAGTCAGGGGCATACCCGTGGTCATTCCACCGAGAAGTCCGCCGTGGTTGTTTGATTTTGTCACTACGCGTCCATCTTGAATCACAAACGCATCATTGTTTTCCGAGCCACGCAAGGCTGTAGAGGCGAATCCTGCTCCGAATTCAATGCCTTTCACACCAGGGACACCAAATGCCGCTGCGGAAAGTTCGCTTTCGAGACCGTCGAACATTGCGCCACCCAAGCCCGCAGGCAGTCCGTTGACTTCCACGGCGATAATTCCCCCGATGCTGTCGCCTGCTTTCTTGGCCTCCAGAATCGTGTTTTCAAAATCTGTGTCCTTGCCGCCGATTTCAACGACTTTCGCTTGGATGGAAATGCCGCGTTTATTCAGCCATTGGAGGCAGATGCCGCCTGCGACGCACATCGGCGCCGTCATCCGTCCCGAATTTGCGCCGCCACCGCTGGCAATTCGCCCGTTTTTGACCCATTGCGGATAATCCGCATGGCCTGGGCGTGGAATGACCTTGATATCATTGTAATCTGCCTTCCTGACATCTTTGTTCCTGATGATGGCTTCAATCCTCTCGCCAGTCGTGATTCCGTTATTAACGCCAGACAGGAATTCAGGGATGTCGTCTTCTTTTCTGGCAGTCGATGTATTTGACCGTCCAGGGGCTCGGCGTTCAAGGAATTGCTGGAGCAAATTGAGGTCAACATGGAAGTCTCTAGGGAAATTATCGAGCCTCATGCCAATTTGCGGCGCATGGGAAGCACCATAGACTGTCAGTTTCAGGAATTTCCCGAAAGCAACACTGTCTTTTGAGTCGTTGCTGATTTGATGGCGTTTCACACCATCGGCGGAACGCGCCCGTGCACCGTTCCGAATGAATTGGCGGATTGCCTCATGGTCGCCGTCATTGAGCATGTTTCTGAAAGATTGCAGTCTGCCGATGAAACCATCTAGAATCTCCAGCAGAGGGAGTTTGTTGTTGGAGAAAAGTTCTTCCCAGACAGCGTCATCCATTGAAGCGATACGTGTCATATTCGCATAACTGCCGCCTGCGTATCCAGCGGCATCCGCTGCCAAAGGCTCCTGAATGTAGGAGGCGGCAATCACGTGGCTGAGTTGACTTGTAAAGGCAATCATCTTGTCATGGTGTTCAGGCGTTGTCGTCAGAACACGGCCGAAGCCGAGGTCCTCGAAGAAACGCTCCAGTTTCTCCCTGATGATTCGTGAAGTCCCAGGGTATGGCGTCAGAATCATCGATGCGCCTTCAAAAAGCCTGGCATCTGAAAATGCGAAGCCAGAATGTTCTTTTCCAGCCATCGGATGCCCACCGACAAAAGTCCAGTTGTTTTTAGGGATCGCTCTATTCCCCATGAGGGTAGGTTCGACCTCTTCGAGGTCGTTATCCTGTAGAGGCTTGTTTCCCCCAGGTTTCGCTTCGCTCAACCTGGGGTTACTGATATTTGACCCCTTCGGGGTCTTAGCAGAGCCGTCTTGACATGAGCAATTTCCGCCCCTCTTGGGGAATAGAGCCTTAGGCATCATCTGTGCAATCGAAGCACAGATGTTGTTTTTTATTCCACAAGTATCCACGACTATTGCGCCAGATTTGAAATCATGGCAGTGCGCTTTAAGCCAGGGAATGATACTGTTTAGCGGAAGAGCAAGAAGAATATAGTCCGCATCCGACAATTGCAGTTGGTCATCTCTGTCAAAACCGACGGCATCATATCCCGCGCGACAAGCCGCCTTGTAAAGCGAGCCGCCAATCAGCCCCATGCCCACGATTGCGATTTTCATGTCAGTTCTCCGCGTAAGCGCCAAGGAAAGTGAAATGTTCAATGGAAGGATCCGTTTCAAGTTCAGCCAAAAGCCTCAGGGCTTTTTCGTCTGCCAGAGACGCTTCGAAGTCAAATGTGAATCTGAACTCGAAATCCATACCAGGGATTGGCCTAGATTCTAGTTTTGTCAGATTCAGTTCGATTGCGGCGAATCTGGAAATGATGCTGTTGAGCATTCCAGGCTGATGTTGCAGGCTGAGCATGATGCTGATTTTTCGTGCATCTGGCCGAATTTCCAGATTTTTGGAAATGCAAATGAAACGCGTATAGTTGAAAGCGGCATCGGCGATATCTTCGGCAAGGATATCCAAACCGTACAGTTCCGCGCAGTCGCGCGAAGCGATGACGGCCTTGTCCAGTCTTCCGCTGGTCGCAAGATTCTTGGCGGCAACCGCAGTATTGGTGTCTGGCACCAACTTGAATTCGGGATGTCCCTTCAGATAGTTGCTGCATTGAGCCAAAGCGTGTTGATGGCTTGAAACTTCGCGGATATCCGACAGTTTGCTACCCTTGACTCCAAGCAAAACATGGCTGACTTTCAGGCGCAGCGCCTTCACAATATAGAAATGATGTCTGACCATCATATCATACACAGCCGCGACTGAGCCTGCTGCTGAATTCTCAATGGGAAGGATTCCATACGGGCACAGACCTTTTTCAACTGCTTCGAAAATTTTCTCGAAACTATTGAAGAACAGAATACTGGGAAGTTTGAAAAACATGGAGGTCGCCTGCTGTGCATAGGAGCCTTCAATGCCAGGGCAAGCCACCAGGGCGCGAGAGGGAAATTCAGGCGTGTTTTTTTGAGCTTGGGCAATTGCGTCAAGCAAGTGGGATTGTCCGCCGATGAGCATCCGCTGGTGGGCTTTTGAGAGACCGAACATCGTCGTGAACATCATGCGAATCGCGTTTTCGTATTCAGGACCAGCCTTTTCAGTCATGCGTGACAGAATCTCGCGTTCACGAGATGGGTCACTGATCGGAAGACCGTTTTCATGTTTTGCCTTGGCGACATCGGCGACGATTTCGAATCTTCGAACCAGCAGTTTCGTCAGTTCCTCATCAATGGAATCGATTTCCTTGCGTATGTCAGTTAAGTTGTTCATTTTTACTTGGCTCCTGGGACTGTCTTGCGTATGGCTGTTATCCTTTCCATTGTTTCGGCGAAAAGTTGTGGTGTCTGGCTTTGAATTCCGTCGCATTTTGCGTGCGACGGGTCATTGTGGACCTCGATGATCAAACCGTCCGCCCCGATTGCAGTTGCTGCCACGGAAACCGACTCGACAAGATAAGCATATCCAGTCGCATGGGATGGATCGACAACAACAGGAAGATGCGTCAGGCGGTGAAGCACTGGCACCACGGTGAGGTCGAGCGTGTTTCGAGTCGCGGTCTCGAAGGTGCGAATTCCGCGTTCGCACAGGATGACATTTGGATTTCCAGAAGCCATGATGTATTCCGCGCTCATCAGGAGTTCCTGCAATGTCGAAGACATCCCTCGTTTGAGCAGGATGGGTTTCTTTGTGTATGTTCCGACTTCCTTGAGCAGATTGAAGTTCTGCATGTTTCTTGCGCCTATCTGAATTACATCGACTTCGTTGAACAAATCTATGTCCTTGAATTCCATAAGTTCAGTGACGATGGGGAGGCCTGTTTCCCTTTTTGCCACCATGAGCATCTTCAGACCTTCCGCCCCCAGGCCTTGGAATGAGTATGGCGATGTGCGGGGCTTGAATGCTCCGCCACGCAACATGCTGGCACCTGCCGCCTTGACGGCCTTGGCAATGGAGACGACCTGTTCCTCCGACTCTACGCTGCATGGTCCTGCAATGACACCGAAATGCCCGTCTCCGATTTTGACGCCTGAGCAATCAATCACAGAGGAATCTGGATGGAACTGCCTGTTTGCAGCCTTGTATGGCTCTTGAATCCGCTGGACGGTTTCGACGATGTCCAGGGCTTCAATCAGGCTAGGGTCCCAGTTGGAGACATCTCCGACACATCCAATGATGGTCTTTTCAGCACCATGGGAAATGTGTGGCGTGATGCCGTTTCCCTTCAGCAAGGCCAGGAGATTGTCAACCTGCGATTGCTCCGCGTCTTTTTTAATTACAATAATCATCTTTTCGTCCTTTCCCAATAACCATTGTTTTTGACCTGAATTCGAGAAGTGCTGGATGACGAGGCAATTTCTAGGAGATGCGAAGGAGCGTATATGACATACGTGACCGAGCATCGACAACGAAAGTGTCCGTCAGACGGTACTTCACGGATTCAGGTTTGACAAAAAAAAGCGGATCGACCTTTGTTGGCTGATCCGCTTTTACACTAGTTGTTTTGCAAAGACATTTGGGAATAACTACCTTATTCCCAGCGGATCATGCCCACTGGAATTGCTAAAGTAGAAATAGCCCCAATAGTTTCTCATTGATGAGTTCTTGTCTTCGCAGTTTTGTTGTTTCTGTTAATGGATGTCTTCGATTTTAGTGGATTTCTTCTGCCGCGAACGGCATACAATTCCATCTTCTTCAAAAACATTTTTTAAAATATCATTAGTTTCTGCTGTTGTCAATTGTTTTTTGAAAATTTTCCCTGGATATGTGGTGTTCTGTGGCTGTTAGTTTATTGTACTCCTTTATTTTCCATTCGTTCCAACCACGAGAAAAGGTCTGCAATTGAATCAGCAGAATAAAGCAAATCAACATAATCCGCAGTGGTATAGCCTTCTTGTATGGAACGCTTTAGCAAGGTTGTAACTCCATCATAATAGCCGTTGAGATTCAGCAATGCGACGGGCTTGGCTGGCTTCTGGTTTATCATGTCGATTTTTATGCGTTCCAATGCATCGAAGAGTTCATCCCAGGTTCCAAAACTTCCAGGCAGTGCAATGATGGCATCTGCCTGGTTGAACATCTCTGTCTTGCGTTCAGAAAGGTTTTCGGTCACGATGGTCTGAGTCAGGCCTTGATACAGGAATTCCTCGGGTAACGCCTTGGTAAAGACGCCGATAGCGGTTCCGCCGTTTTTCAAAACCGCATCTGCCAGAATGGTCATTGTCCCTTCGCGTGAACCACCAAAGACAAGTGACATGCCACGTTGTGCAAGTCCTTTTCCAAGTTGTTCTACTGCATTAGTATAAGAAGCATCGGCAGGTATCGTTGCCCCGAGGTAGACCAAAACTTTCAAACTGTGTTGCAGAGTTGTCATGAGTTTTGGAAAAACAGGCAATCAATCGTCGATTGGGGTGACCTTCACAATCTGACCAGGGAATCCAATCACCTTGCAATTAATGGTCTTGAAGACGATGTAGTCATTGGTGGTGACATAATAGCGGGGCGTGACAAGGAAATCCGCGTTGTTGTTGACACAAGCGTTGTAAACGGCACCTTCACGAGCAATTTCAGCCGCGCCCTTGAAGAAAGGAATCAGACTGCCGCTGGCTCCTGTGCCAAAGTCCACGCCGACTGCTGTGTTGTTGACGCCCCATGTGAAAATTCCGAATAGTGAACTGACGGATGCTTCCGCCTCAATTGCCTGTTCGGATACCTTTACTGTTGGCTCGAAGTCCTTTTGGCAGGTGATTTCAATTTGAGCACCACTGCGGTTTGTGTCGATGGTTGTGCATCCTGCGGCGGCAAAGACAACGATTGCTGAAATAATGAGGCAAAGCAGTTTTTTCATGAGAATGTTCCTTTTTGTGTGTTGTGTCAATAATTTCTGTTCTGAATAGATACCTTTTGAAAATGTTTCTACTGTAATTTGGAAACCGAGGATTTCAAGATAACAGTTCATGCGATGATGAATTAAACAGTCAAGCAAATGATTGCGGCGCAGCCAAGGAGAATGGCAAACAGTTTTTTCAGCGTGACCTGTTCATGCAGGAAGAGGGCGCTAAGTATAAAAGTTCCAAGAAAACTCATTTGAGCGATGGGATTGACGATGCTGGCGTTTCCGTAGGCATTCATCCGCGCCATGAAGAAAACGATGCCACAGACCAACGCGCCTGAAACGATGCCAATCGTCCATTCGTTTTTGTTTGGGAAGGAGAGATGGCGGTCGCGAATCAATGCAAAGGCAAGTCCACCGATAATCCATGAGACTCCAGTGATGACGGTGACGCCGTTGACATCGGCCCCATGGGTGAATGCCCCTTTGTATGATAAAGACATTATGGCCCGCAGAATACATGCAACCAATGCAAGGGTGAACCCCATGGCAGTCTTATGGGCAATTTGCACATTGTTGTTGGAAGGCGGGATAAAGGCAATGATTGACAATGCGGCGCAGGCTATGCCGATAATCAGCAGACAGGTCAGCGGTTCGTTGAAAAGCAGGTAGCCGCCGATGACGACCAGCACCATGTTCAGACGGAATATGGTCGAACTGATGCCTGCACTCTGGTATCTCATGGACTCGATGAGGAGCATATTGGAAATCACAGAAAGGAATCCTGATGTGAATCCCCAGATGATTGTTGCGTTCCAATCGCTTACATCATTTATCAACCATGAGAGTCCCAAGACTTCAATCAAACCAACAATGGCTACAAAAGTGCCGCAGGACTTGTGCTCGGTTGACGCTTCGGAATTGTTGGCGAAGAGTTTGAATACAAAGTCATTGAAGGCGGCAAATGCAAGACAGCATAGTGCGTAGATGATGGCCATGGGAACGGGTGGGTAATCTTATGTGGTTAATGGCGGGGAGGACAGACAATCAGATGAACTGTCAAATTTTAAACAAGATTTTAACCTGTCAACTTGCTTTTTACGTTAGAGATAATATACTCTAGGCATTACCAGAGTGCAATAATTCAATAAAACTAAAGAATGTCAGAAGAGACGCAACAAATCATCGGAGAGGATTCAGAGGCAGGCAAATCGGCACAGCCTCTGCTGTCTGATGAGAGCGATTATCGGGAACAGGGTAAGACCCAGGTCATCCTGAAGGACAAGGAGGGGCATCTGATTCCTGGTAAACCATTGGGAGAAGACCGTCGTTATCTGCATTTGCCTGGCTATGAGTTTCTTTCGCTGCTTGGGAAAGGCGGCATGGGGAAGGTTTATTTGGCTCGCCAATTGAGCCTTGATCGATATGTTGCCATCAAAATGCTGCGAAGTGAAGTCGCGACGCCCATGTCGAATCTCGAGGGGGAGGCGCAGACGCTGGCGATGTTGAATCACCCGAATGTCATGGGGTGCTATGACATTATCCGCACGGACGACGGTTTGTTTCTTGTGATGGAGTACATTCCAGGCCGAATGACTGGAAGGATGCTGGTTGAAAGGTTCGGCGAGTTGAGTGAAAAAATCATGGTGAGGATTTTGCTTGATGTCGTCAGCGGTATGACCTATATTTCCCAAAAGGGCTTTCTGCACCGCGACATGAAGCCAGACAATCTCATGATTTACCGTGAACAGTTTTATGAACTGCACAATGCGGAAGCATTGTTTGAAGACCCTGGCACTCGTGTCGTCATCTGCGATTTTGGTATTGCCGTTGCGGCAAATGGCAAAGACGTTTCTGGCAAGGTCATCGGCAGCCCCATGTATATGTCTCCAGAGCAGGCTTGCGCGGTGGAAAATCTGGATTTCCGTTCGGACATCTATTCCATTGGCTGTGTCGCCTATTACATGCTGACAGGGCAGGTACCGTTTGATTTGAAGACGCGTGAGGAAGTCCTTGACTACAAGATGACCCATGATTTGCCCGATCCCCGTGAATACAATCCCAAAATCAGCCATGAACTTGCTCGGATAGTCATGAAGATGGGGCGTGTGATGCCCGATGACCGCTATCAGAGTTACGATGAGTTGCGGGATGACCTTGAGCGGCTGTCCACGGAGGAAAGCCGCTGGTTCAGCATCACCCGACACAAGACCAAGGCACGTTCCATGTGGAAGGGTATTGCATTCGGTGTGCTGATGGCGGTGCTTTGCCAGATAGGGTACGAGGTGTATGTTGATATATTGAAGCCGTTGTTTGCTCCCACGGAAGTCTCGTTGGCGAAGACTTTGGGATATTGGCGGCATAGCGATGCCCAACCTTGGCGGATTATTGCCGACGACCCTGATGAAAAAAGCGTTTTCATGCGTGGCAGTTCAGGGACTGGGCCGATTGTATTGATGCAACCGTTTACTCCAGGTACCGAAGTCTGTTTCAAGGCAAGGTTTTTCGGTGTCGGCAAGGTGTGTTTCGGCTTTATGAATGAACATGACGAGCAGGTGCTGATGAGGCTGGATTGGTATAGGAACAGGGATGGCGGTGCCATGCCGTTTAGAATATCGTATGGCGAGGACAAAATGCCCGCTGGAAACGTGAAACAGACGACCCAGTTGGAATGGCTTACCATTTCTTTGTCGATGGAAGAGGACAATGTGGTTTTCAAGGCGGACGGCAAGGTGCTGGCTGTTGCCTATCTGGTACTTCCTGAAGGCAATTGCAATTTCTTCATGGATTCTTCTCAATGCCATGTTCTTGAAGTCAAGGACATCTATCGGAGAACCAAATGACAGGCGGGGAGGGATAGCATGGAACGTTTTGATTATTTCATAAGGCGTCTTCTCTTGACTATTCCGACGTTTATCGGCATTACGCTGGTATGCTTTACAGTGATTCAGTTTGTGCCTGGCGGTCCTGTGGAACAGATGATTCTGAGCATGAAAGGAGGGATGACAGGCGGGGAGAGTGCCGTGGGGTCATCTACAGGCAACAGCAATCCGACAGGGATTTCGGATGAGCAGCGCGCGGCAATCGCCGCTCATTTCGGTTTTGACAAGCCATTTCATGTCAGGTATTGCAAATGGCTGCTGACAGACCGGATGGGCATGCGCATGGAATCGTACAAGTATCCGAACAAGACTGTCTGGCAGATGATAAGCGAGAGATTTCCCATATCATTGGTATTTGGGCTGACCGGATTTGTCTTTACGTATCTCGTATGCGTGCCGTTGGGGGTGATGAAGGCATTGAAACATGGCCATGCCTTTGATCTGCTGTCGAGCGTCATCGTATTTGTCGGATACGCCATTCCCGCGTTTGCATTGGGGATGATCCTGAAAATGGTGCTGTGCGGAACAGTGGAAGGCTTTTTTGACATTTTCCCCGCGACTGGCTTCACATCGGTCAATTACAGCGAAATGGATTTTGTCGGCAAGTGCCGTGATTTGTTCATGCACATGTTTTTGCCGATTATTTGCTATATGACTGGCAGTTTTGCGGTTCTGACGCTGTTGATGAAAAATTCGCTTCTTGAGCAAATCAACAGCGATTATGTCCGAACGGTCTATGCAAAAGGCGGAAGCACGACACGCGTGCTATGGTGCCATGTGCTTCGAAATGCGCTTATTCCAATTGCAACGGGGTTTGGCTCTGTCCTGACTCTGATGTTTGCGGGCTCCGTGATTATCGAGCGCATATTCGAGATTCCAGGCATGGGAAGCCTGAGCATGGAAGCCATCGTATCAAGGGATTATGCAGTGTTTATGGGCATTGTCGCCCTGACATCTCTGCTTGGACTGTTGGGGAACATCATTTCCGACTTCTGCTATGTGCTGATTGACCCGAGAATTTCGCTGAAGTGAACCGCACATTATTTCCCCAGTCCTTTGAAGTACTCTTCAACCAGTCTGCGGTATTTGTCAGGCGGGGTGACGAATTCACGATGGAGTTGCAGATTGTGCATTTTCTCAAACTGGCGGAGGTATTCAGCGGTGATATTCATTGCCTGATTGATGGTATCGAGCATGGCTTGGGCCTTCTGCGCATTATCGCTGTCTCCAAAGCCTTCTGGCAGACTGTGTTTTGCATCTGACAGACGCTTGTCTTCCAAAAGTTGGTTTAGTTTGTCAAGCAACTTCTCTGTCCTTTGCTGAGTCCGCTGGAGTTGCTGGTTCGCCCGTTGGGCATTTTCGTCATTCATCGCCTGTTTGGTTGTCTCGGCTGTTTTTTCAAGTTGCTGAAGCATCTGTCGTAGTTGCTCAGGCGTGTAGTTGGGCATCGAGTCTGCCGTCTTGTCGATATCGTTCGCGAGTTTTTCGAGTGATTCCGCTGCTTTCGACTGTTCTGTCTCGGCTCGTTCGAAACGCTTGTAGAGCAATGCGTTTGCAGCCTTTTTCTGCTTGCCGATAATGTCTTCCTTGGAGATGTTATCCGCATGGTTCCGCATCTGTTTTGCGGTTTCAGGGAGGGTATTGTCAAGTTGTCCAGCGAATTGTTCGATTCGTTGCTTAAGAGTCTCTGTCTGGGAGCGCAGGGCATCCTGTTGTTTTTTTGCCTCCTTGCGCTGCTCGTCGGATAAACTATTCTCCTGCTGTAGTTTTTGAAGGTTTTCAGATTTTTGTGCTGCTTCCTTTTGTTTTCCTGCAAGTTGTTTTGCCTGCTGTGCCAGTTGTTTAGCCTGATTGGTATCGTGCTGTCTAAGGGCGTTTTCAAGTTGTTCCTGTGCATCGACGAGATGTTGCAGTGAGCGTTTTGCATGAATAGACGCCGTCTGGACATTGTTGCGTCTGAATGCCGCGATGGTGCCGCTCATTTCATTTTGGGCGTTTTGCAGGGAATTGCGCGCTGGTTCAGCCTCATCAAGATTGTTAAGGGAATGTTGGAGCGTCCCAGTATCGTTTCGTATCGTCTGTTGAGTTTCGGCAAGCGCGGTCGTGGGCGTGTCGTTATGTTGCGCGGCGGCTATAAGTGAATCCTGCCTAGCAATGATTTCTCGCAAGGTCTGAATCGCCTTTTCAAGAAGTTGCGCGTTGGCTTGTTGGTCTTGGCTATCATCAGAGGATTCTTCCTTTTCTTCCTCGTTATTCTTGCTGTTTTCATCCTGTTGTCCGTCATTTTTTGCCTTGTCGGACTTCATTTTATTTTTCATAAGTTCACTTTCAATTCGGATAAGTGCCGCCAATGCGTTTTCCTGATGTGTGATGCTTGATTCTGTATTTGTTTTCTGCAATTCTTCGACGGCGTTGGCGAGTTCGTCGGCGCATGTATTGAAGAACGTTTTGAAGGGTTCTGGAACTGAGGGAGCATGGTCACTTTCCTGCAA
>JAGCTA010000117.1 GCA_017963875.1 Victivallales bacterium
CGCCATGGAAGCACGAGCGCACATGCACGCGCATAATACTCTTCTGGATTTGAAACCCAGCCTCTGAACGCCACTTTGTCGCCGTATGCCTTCGCGAGTTCTTTAAGCCAGTCAGCATCATTTCCATCTCCTAAAATTTCCAGATGGAAATCATTCTTAACAAACTGCAACGCAGCCATCAACTGGTCCACGCCCTTGCCGCGAATCAACTGACCAACGGAAAGAAGCATCGGACTTCCCTCATGCCTTTTCACACAAGAGGCCTTTTCTTCCTTCGTATGCGTTTTCACTGGAATGAACGGCGGTATGCGGACGATGTTCTCGCGCGGCACGCCCTGACGTTCTAGGTTGCCGCGCATGAATTCTGACAGCACAATCAGCATCGGCGTCGTCTTGACTTCATTCCACAAATTTGGGAATTCCACCGCAATCTGCCGCCATTCCGCCAATAGGTGACGGCCTGGTTTTCGCAACATCCCGCACACGGAGCAACGCAGACGAGAATACGCCCGCTGACAATTGCTTCGTGTGAACGGCAGATAATAGGCACGACGCGGACAGTAGCATTCATGGTCATGGACGAACACTGCCGTGGCATACCTCGATTTCATTTCTCGAAGAATCTCCGCCGAACGTATCTTATGTATGACCACCAGGTCATATTCAGGCGCAGCAGCACGGAATTCATCCAATCGATACACTCGATTGAACGCATTGGCGAACTCGTCGCGGCCCAATGCATCCTGAAAACACAGCAAATCGATTCTGCAATCAAGTTCAGCCAGCAATCTGGCTGCCTGGTGCATATACCGTTCTATGCCACCGACAAATCCGCAGTTCTCGCCGACAAACAGTACCCTGCGAAGCATGGAAGATAATGGCGTCACATTCATGGCAAATGGACGAGAATGATCATTTGAATAAATGCTTTGTCGCCTTGATCCAGGCATCCGTAATCAACTGATGCCCTGCAGGCGTAGGATGGACGCCATCCGCAGCCCAGTATTCCTGCGGAGCACGTTTGAAAGCGTCATTGAAGACTTCCTGCAACGGAATATGAATACATCCGAACTCTGCCGCCAAATCCGCAACAACTTTGTCGCGCGCCGCGACATCATCGACAAAAGACGCACGGTCGGGAAGGTCTGGGCAGAGAAACGGATCCATTAGGACAAACGTCACATTTGGAAGGCATTCCTTCGTCCACGTTATCAGTTCACGATAGAAGCGCGCATATCTTGGAACTTCGACGCCGTTCTGACGCACGACTTCGTGCCATGTGTCATTGATGCCAATCAGAATACTGACGACATCGGGCTTCAGATTAATGCAATCCGCCTTCCAGCGCGCATACAAATCGACAATGCGGTGACCGCTGATTCCCAAGTTAATGAACTGCAAGTCCATCTGCGGATAATCACAAGCCAGCCGTGACGCGATAAGACATGGATAACCTGGCCCAAGCCCCTTGCTGTTGTACCCTGCACCACCGCACGTCGTACGACCGCAGTCCGTAATGGAATCGCCTTGGAACAAAATCGTCATCGTCATGGAAATAATCTCCTTTATTTGTCTATAAATTCATTGAACGGCTTGGCCGTCCATTGTCAATGTGCTTGCGTCAATCTTCCAGGACTCCAATATACGGAAGATTGCGGTACAGTTCCATGGAATCAAGGCCATAACCGACAAGATAGCCGTCTGGCGCGTTAAAGCCAAACCAATCGGGTTGGCAAAGCCCTTCGCTTCGTGGAATATCCTTGACAACCATGACCGCAGTCCTGACATCCGCCACACCTCTCTTCAGAAAGTAGTCCGACACGCGTTTCAGCGTCATGCCACTGTCCAGCACCTCGTCCACGAGCAAAACGCACCGCCCTGCTGGGTCCAGTTTTAATTTCGAGCGAAATTCAAACTCATCTCCTCGGCGGTCCGCATGATAACTCGCCACTGCCAACGTATCGACATACAACGGCAATTCAATCGTCCTGATCAGGTCTGCGCAGAATGGCATCGCGCCGTTGGTGAGTCCAACCACGGTCAGCGGCTTGCCTTCATAATGCGCCGTAATCGCTTTGCCAAGTTCAGCGACCTTCGTCGCGATCTGTTCCTTTGTAAAAAGAACCCGAATATGTCCGCTTATAGATTCCATAACGTTCTAGATGTTGTTTTTCTGGGCAAGACAGTTGCGCAAGACGTGAGATGCGAGACGCGAGACATGCCCTACTTTCTTTGCCATTACTATAAATCCAAATCATTAAAAATAAACACGCTTGATTTTAAAAATTCCTCAAATACATTACTAAAAAATAATCGTTTCTAACAAATATTGATTAATAAAGATCATCATTAACACACAACCAAGGAATCCGTCGCATGAAAACCATCTCATCCATCATGGTCGCCGCCCTCCTTTGCCTGTCTGTCACGGCCTTCTGCCAAGCCGCCGCTCCAGACAAGGTCGCCCAAGTCACCCAAGGCATATTGAAAGAAGCACGTGCTTCCTGGTGGGGCTTCAATGCAGAAGACTCCACCGAATCTTTGATTAAGGCAATCAATTCCAAAGTGCCTAAACTCATCATCGATAAAATGCCGTCACCCTGGATCACCGCCAAGACACTTGTGATTCCCTCGAATATCGAAATCATCTTCGAGGAAGGCGCGGTCCTTGAGGCCAAACGCGGATGCTTCCACGGTCTGACCGAATACCTCGTTGGCATCTCCAAGGTCCAGAACGTCACACTGCGCGGCCTCGGCAAAGGAGCGACGCTGCGGATGCACAAGGCAGACTACCACACTGACGCCTATCGTAAATCCGAGTGGCGCCATACGGTCTCGCTTCTCAGTTGTAAGAA
>JAGCTA010000118.1 GCA_017963875.1 Victivallales bacterium
CTTGCAGGCATTCCACCACTCCTCTGTATCCGTTTCAGTCTCCTCGAATCGCGGCTGTCCCTCCTTTGGATCGAAAGGACGCCAGTAGAAAGCGATGGTCGCCGAATTGAACAAATCTCCATACAGCGCCTTGTACTTTTCATTCAATTCATGAGCCCCCAACTGGTTGAAATTGAAGATATGCGCTCCGAACTTGAAATCATGCGTTAGTTGTTTCACGGTGACTGGCGTGCCTGCGGCAACGCTGAGCGATTCCGTCGCGTCCGCCTTGCGGTATTTATCAATATCCTCGTCAATCCGAGCCTGTTCATCATCATTCCAATGTAGCCAATATTCGGCTGAAAGGCATTTCTTCTGGTCTTCGTATGAGATGGATGGTTGATTTGGCATTGGCTTTTGTTCCTTTGTTTTTTTCGAAACATTTTTTAATCAGAGTATAGGAAAAATCGACTATAACTTTACATCACAGTAGTTACTTTTCAACGACCCATTCCCATGAAATTAATATTTGTACATATTTCCCCCATAAAACTCAGTCATATCTGATCACTATTTAGTATTTACAACTTGCAATCCAACAAAAGACAAAGATATTACCCCCATCTGTCCCATGAAAATCATGCAATTAATAAGGAGCAAGCATGTCATCATTTGGCTTAAATGTATTTGACTTCGGTGCCAAGGGCGACGGCGTCACGGACGACACAGCCGCGATTCAGGCCGCCATCGACTTCGCCGCCAGACGCGGTGGTGGGCGAATCCTCTTCCCATATACGCCTAACGGCTACCGCATCGCCTCGCCAGGCATTGAGACGTACAAGGGACGTCCCCTGCGCTCGCAACTGGTCATCCCGCCAGGTCAGCACAACATCTTCCTTGAAGGAGAAATGCCGTGCAGGCTCCTCAATGCCTATATCGTCCGCAAACGCGACTGCGCGGCCATCTTTGTTCCGACAAAATTCGGAACCATAAAAAACGACAACACGTTCCTCTTCTCAACATGGATGCCGCCCGAGGAGCACAATCCCGAAGCACGCCCGTGGTCCATTCTCTCCGCACCAGAGGGAGATTGGTGCAAGGGCCATTTCAGCATCTCGAACTTCTCCATCGCGAATCTTGAATTTCGCGTCCATCTCGATCATGATAGAATGTACCCCGTCCAAAGTGCCGTCAATCTGCAGAATGTCTCGCGCGCCCACGTGGCGGATTCGCAGTTCTGCCTGGACGACAATGTCGGCGACACCTATCTGGGCAAGGAACTGGTCGAAAACCCATGCCACGCCTGCGGACTGATGATGTCTGGCGACCAAAACGACGACAACACGCTGCAGAACGTTGCGGTCCAAGGGTTCAAATACGGTTTCGTTCTCAGCGAGCACGTTGTCGCGAACTTTCTCTACGTCCACAACTGCGAAGAGGGAATCACATTCCACGACTGTTCGCATGTTTCTTCCATTCAACACATTACGGCTCAGCACAACAAACGCATCATCACCACCACGACAGAGAAACTCTATGGACACGCCAAGGGACCGTGCGCCGTCAAAATCGGCAGCCTGAATTTCGAGTCTGGCAGAGGACTCTCGCCAGCCATCGATGCCTTGGAATACGGCGTCTATGATCCCGAGAACCGTCTGCGCGGCTATCTGAAATGGTATCAGCCATGGGGCGAACAGGTTTTCCCCGTCTGCGGTGCGGAGAATTTCCATATCACCCATTTAGGAGATTAATAAAACATATATATCTTATTCAACTACAACAACAAAGGAACCAAAATGAAACATCTGCTTTCAGTATTTCTCCTGCTATCTTTCTTCGCCATTGCGCAGGAGAATTTCATTCCGAGCATCCAGTTCCGCCCAGAAGACATGGCCGCCAACGGCTTGCCGAAGGAATGGCGCACTCAAACGCCTGGAGCAAAATTCACCTTCAACAACGGTGCAATTACGCTTGAAAACAAAGATGATAAGCAGGCAACGCTCGTCTGCTCGCTGAATAAATCCACAGAACCAAATGTCACGTATATATTTTCCTACAAGGTCACGGCGGCTGAGACGACACAGGTTCGCGTCTATATTGAAAGCGTATTCAAGGACGCAGGCGGTGGACAGCATTGGACGGGAACAAGCGCCGCTCCATTCATCGTTGGTCCAGAAGGCGTTGTCCGCAAGGCCAGTTTCCATAAACGGGAAGACTTCTTATCCTCCTATATTGCGTTTATCTCCGTATCTGGCAAACCAGTCACCATCAGCGACATCATGCTCCGAAAGGCACATGTCCGTACTGAACTGGGTGGCACATGGGACTTGGAGGAACAGGTCGAGGTCGTCGATAACGGCGTCATAGTGACCAAAGGCAAACCCGCCACACTTTCTGGCATTCCCGTCCAGCCAGGCAAGACATACCGCTTGGCTTACAACACGATTGGCATCGGTGATACGGGCAACGACTATCCGTTCCATGAAATCACCGTCCATGCCAAGCCACAGGGCATTAAGGGAAACTATTTCTTCAACGACGTCCGCAACGATCAAGTCCAGCTGAAATTCCAGAGAATCACCATTCCTGAAAACTCAAGCATCACCAAAATCGACCTGACATTCAGCGCCAATACCAAAGGCCGTGTCCATTTCTACGATTTCGAGTTCGGTGAATTTGTACCAGACCCGATTGAAACCTGGCGGCTTTTCCTTGATGAGCCATTCTACCGCGACATCATCTTCGAATCCACGGACGCAGGGCGCATCGCAGGTCAGATTGCCGCCACGGCCCCCGCTGCATCCGCAGACATTGACATCAATGGCGTCGGAAATGCGTCCATTCAACTCACGGACGGCAAAGGCGCATTCTCCATTGCCGCAAAGAATCTTCCGATGGGAAAATACAAACTCGTCTGCCAAGTCAAGGACGAAACTGGCAAGGTGCTCAAGACATTCGAAAGAATGATCGCCAAAGTTCCGAAAGCACCGATGGAAATCCTCTGCGCCCCCGACCGTTATTTCCGCATCAACGGCAAGCCGTTCTTTCCTGTGACACAATGGAAGATGAGTTTCGACAAAGACACGTATGAGGCAAGTGTCTATCAGAGCGCGCGCAATGGCATCAATTCAACTATTTCAGGTGTATCCAAGAACATTCCTGAAAGACTCAAGTACCTCGACATGATGAACAAATATGGCATCAAGGTCATCTTCAGCGGCGGTGCCGCAAAATCGCTCGCGCCTTCCGAATTGGAACGATTCAAAAAGCAACTGGAAACGTACTTCCCTAAGGAAATGCGTGAACATCCTGCGTTCTTCGGCTATTTCATGATTGACGAACCGCTGTGGGGCGGAAAACCATACTCGCCACTCGCTGCATCATTGGAAATCTACAAGGAATTCGATCCCTATCACCCCGTCTGGATCAACGCCGCGCCGCGAAACGAGGTCGAAGACCTCATTCCATACGGCGAAGCCTGCGACATCTATGGCGTCGATATCTACCCGATTCCTTCCCCGAACTCGCACTCTGGCCTCGACGACAAGGGCATCACCAGCGTCGGAAAATACTCCGCACGCATGAGCGACATCACGTTCTGGCGCAAGCCGACCTGGATGGCACTTCAGGGCTTCGCCTGGGCCGCCTTCTCGCGGAATCCTGACCCGAGCATGCATATCTACCCAGATGACACGCAAATGCGTTTCATGGCGTTCGACATGCTTCTCAACGGCGGCACGGGCTTCGGCCTCTGGGGAACGCACTATGTCAAGCGTGCGTCCTTCTACGACACCATTCACAAGACCACTCGTGAACTCCATACCCTATCGGGGCTTTTCATCCACGGGAAACAACTCGCAGACATCGCCTCTGGCAATGAGAACGTGCGCATCGTGCCCATCAAACGTGACAATGCATTCTATTATGCAGTGGTGAATCTGTCGTCCGACAAAGAGGCGGAATGCGCTTTTGAGCCACTCGCTCCAGCGCAATCATTCACCGTCTATGCGACTGGGGCGACGATTACGCCAGCAGCAGGCAAAATCAGTCTGTCGCTCAAACCATTGGAAGTGATTCTGTTCGGTTCCGCACCACTTCCAGCCCCTGTTTATGAACTGCCCACTAGAAATGAGGAACTGGAAAAAGTCGATGGCGGCAATCCAATCGGAAAATATTGTGATGCCATTGCTGAAAAATATATGAACTTGACACCCTACAAGGGAACTGCCAAATGGCTATGGGACAAAACGCCAGCCAGCGAGGCGTGCACCTGGCTCGCCACTGATTTCACAATCCCCGCAGACGCAAAACAGGTCATCATAAAAATCGCGGCTGACGATTACGCATTCATCTATGTCAACGGAAAGACGCTTGGAAAGGCATCCAGTTATGACATCATGCATCTTTTTGACGCCACAACACTTTGCAAACCAAATAAAAACACGCTCCTCATCAAAGGTATTGACGGAGGCGCGGCCCCCTGCGGTGTCCTCGCCGAAATCGTTGTTGACGGCAAACTCATCAAGATTTCAGATGAAACGTGGCTCGCAAAGGAAACGACTGCGAAATCTGATTTGCCAAAGTCGCTCGAAGACTTCAAGCCTGCCTTTGTCGTCGCACCGTACGGCAAAGGCGCATGGGGAACGAAAGTCTGTGAAAAGAAACAAATAGTCAAGCCAGAAGCCGAGTAGAAACAGACCTGAATCTGCGAAGTGCCGAATGGCGAGGCGATTTCCAGGAAAGTCATGGGCATGTATACGACATAAGGGCTTTGTCCCGCCATAGCCATTGGCGAAGGCGGAAGACTTGACAACGAAATCGACCGTCAGATGGTACTTCACGGATTCAGGACAGAATTTTGACAAAAGGAGAACGCATGTTTAAAGATATTGTTTACAGTTTTCAGGACGGCATCCTCACCATCTCAAACAGCCGCATTCGCCGCGTCATCGACTTTTCGCAGGGAATGCCGAAGACACAGTCGCTTTATATAGACGGCGTCAATGTCTGCGAGCCGCCAACGGCTTTTGACTTCCACTTGGTTGGTTTCCCCGACCCAGGCATCGGCCGTCTCAATAGCGACTGCCATCTGACGGGCGTCAAGTGCACACAACTTGAATGTCCTGATGGCGAGGGGCTTAAGGTCACAGTTTCCGTCACGGAATGCGTCCGCAATCTGCGGTTGTCCTTCAACTATTACATCTATCCTGAACTCCCAATCCTTGCGACAGACGTTGAATTCTGCTCCGCCGTGATTCCGCATATCAGTTGGAAGTACCGCAACGCGAGGCCTCCAGAGGCAGAAGGCAGCGACACGATTGTCGATAGTCTCCGCCTGCCCATTTTCACGCCGTTGAAGTCCATCGAATTCTGCATGTGCACGGACAACCACAACGATCTTGTGGTCGAGCATCCCGTAACAGCAGGCGAGCCTTGCATAGGCAACATCCTTCTTGCAAAGCAGAATGACGGCGAGGCAGTGTTCTTCTTCCTTCAGGAGGCGCCGCCAAGCAATGAACGCCGCGACCACTCGCCATGGGATTTCCAACTCGCCACAGACGGTACACTCGCATCTCTCGGCAGTGGCATCATTGAGGAAGACATTGTCCCTGGACGTAAACTCGTCACAAACCGCGTTCTCTGCGGCATCGCTAAAAACGGCGACACAGAAACGCTCATCAAGAAGTATTTGCGCCATAGACGCCCCGTCAGCACGGCCATTGGCAATACGATTACCGTAAATCCTTGGGGATGGGGGAACTTCATCAATCTTCTCTGCGAGTCTTTCCTTGTGGATGAAATCAAAGCGGCAGCCGCTTTGAACGCAGATTCCTATCAGGTAGATGACGGCTACGAGCAAGGCAATCTCGGCGACCTCTCCGTCCAGAACCGCCCATTGGACAAATCATTCTGGGTGCTCAACAATCGCCTTCTTCCCGATGGCTTCACACCGTTGGTCAAAGCCGCTGAAGACGGCGGCATCAATCTCTCGCTCTGGTTCGCCCCGTCCACCAGCCGTGCCTACGAAGACTGGCGGGAATCCGCAGACGTCCTGCTGGGATTCTACAGAAAATACGGTATCCGATGCTTCAAGATCGATGGTGTCATCTTCAGCAGTTATCAGGCCGAGGAGAATTTCGGGCGGCTTCTCCAGACCATCTATGTTGAATCCAACGGAGAAATAACAGTGAACCTGGATGTCACTAACGGCTCTCGCGGGGGGCTTTACAAATATGCCCAATACGGCTCGATTTTCCTTGAGAACCGCTATTGCTGCCACCCATGGCCGAAATGCCCTTATTCTCCAGAGAGCACACTCTCCAATCTATGGCGGCTGTCGAAATACTGCCGTTGCCAGAACCTCCAGATTGAAGTCCCCTCCCCTGACAACCTCAATGAACAATGCTATCTTGACCACAACATGACATTGCCGACGGCCTATCCAGTAAAATACTGGGCGATGATTCCAATGTTTTCGAGCCCATTGCTGTGGCTTGCATCTTCGCAAATCAAACCAGAAACCGCCCAAAACATCTCGGAAGTCATGCAAATCCATCGTGCCTATCGCGACAACTGGCGAAATGCGATTATCTCTCCAATCGGCGACGAGCCTTCGGGAAAATCCATCTGCGGTTTCCTTGCGGACACGGGCTGGCTGCTTGTTTTCAGAGAACTGAACGCCCCAGAAACTGCAAAACTGCCGCTGCCTGCTTTCACCACGGCGGAATGCGTCTACTCGACTGCAGAGACCACGCTCGATGCAGACGGAACCGTCCGCTTCACCGCCCCCGCTTCCGCTGCGCTGTTCAGGCTTAATTGAATTTTATGGAACAAATGAGACACTGCCAGCAACCACAACGGCAGTATATGTGGTATTAGTGCCACATACACCCTGCCCTGCAGTTGCCATCCTACAGGTCCCATCTGTCCCACGGGTCCCATCTGTCCCACGAGTCCCATCTGTCCCACGAGTCCCATCTGTCCCATTAAGAGGTTCTTATGATTAAGAATTCTGTATTACTGCTGACAATTTTCACCACAGTCGCCTTCGCAGAAGTCATCTGGAAATTCTCGCCCGATGAGGTGAAACTGTCCCGTGGAACGACACTTACGCAAATTGACGGTGGCTGGCATCTCGCCAACCCAGACTCAAGGCCAGAGTTTTTCAGCACCAAGGCCATCAAACTTCAACCGTTGGCCACATATTCATTCCATGCCAGACTTCGCGGAACTCCTGGCACGAAAATCTGGATCGTCACGGAATCACTCCGTGCCGATGGGTCAAGTTTTCCTCCAACAGCAGTCACGTATGATCCAGACGCATTGGCCACAGTGGCAAAAGAAGCAACCGCAGGCAGCATGCAACTGACGCTTGACGGCACGGACTCATGGGCAGATAAAAACATCAGGTCCTTTGTCTTGGCACTGAACGCCAAGGCCGATGCCTCCGATTTACCTAATATCAACTACGTTCCAGTGAAATCAATCGCCGAAGATGGGACAGTGGAACTCCGCCACCCCCTGCGGATGACGCTAAAAACAGGAACGATGGTCCGCCGCCATTGGGCAAGCAGCCCATACGATACCGTCCGCAGTGATTCCGCGCAGCCAAAATGGCGCGACTACTCCGCAATCAGGAAAGGCGTCACGACCAAAGGCAAGGAAACAGGCAAATTCATGCTTGGAACCGACCAGTTTCGAATTGGGATACAGGTAGTTGGCGGTAGCGTCGATATCGCGGAACTCTCCATCGATGAATCAGGCCAGATTGAACGGCCAGTCACGCTTGGACAAAATGCCAAACCTGAATTGGTTGAAAAGGCCCGCAAGGGAGTCATTCCTTTTGCACGGCTCTCATGGTGGGGATTCAAGCCAGACGACGCGACGGATATCATCCAGGATGCGCTCAGCGCAAAGGTCGCCAAAATCATCATCGACAAAACGGGTTCGCCATGGATAACCGAGCCGCTTTTTGTGAGAAGCCACAAGGAGGTCGTATTCGAGTCAGGCGCGGTGCTTGAGGCGAAACGCGGTGCCTTCAAAAATCCGTCCTCCACATTGTTGACATGCGTCGAGGAGCAGAACATCATCATTCGTGGTGAAGGCGATGGTGGTATCATCACAATGCACAAGCCCGATTATCAGGACTCCAAGCAATATGCAAAATCGGAATATCGCCATTGCATCGTCATCCGCGCCTGTCAGAATGTCTGGGTCGAAAACATGAACCTGCTCAATTCTGGCGGCGACGGCGTCGTGGTTTCAAATCTTGGAACAAACTTCTCCGAGCATATCGTGCTGAGAAAACTGGTCTGTGACCGCAATCACCGTCAGGGCATCAGCATCATCAACGGACGGCACCTCCTCATCGAAGACTGCAAACTCATAAATACCGACGGCACAATGCCTCAGGCTGGCATCGACATAGAAACAAACGAATTCAACGAGCCGACATCGGACATCATCGTCCGAAACTGTGATATCATCGGAAACACAGGCACGGGCATCCAGGTCAGCGTGACACGCATGGATACACGAGTGACTGGCCCTGTTGACATCACTTTTGACAACTGCCTCGTCAAGGACAACAAGCAAGCCGACCTTTTAATCCATACACGAACCCGCTGGGAACGTGAGAACCATGAACTCAAAGGGCAGATACGTTTCGTCAACTGCCATTTCGAAAGCGACTTTCCCAATGACACAAGACGCTATCCCATTGCCATTGAGATGGATATGCGGCATGGACTCGCCATTCTCTTCGAAAAATCAACGCTCAAACGCACAAGCAACACCCCCGAAACGTTCCGAATCGCCTTCAGCGATCCCAATGGCAAGCCCCCTGCCGCTACAATCGATTTCTCAGGCTTGACAATGGCTGAACAGCATAGGACCGCACTCATCAGCGACCACAGTTATCTGGGCGATACGTCCTGGTTGCGCGGCTTCGACTGCAAGCCGCTGGCATTCAAGAATCCGACGCCATGGCAAGGAGTTGTCGAGCCTATTGAATCTACAAACAGCCATGTGGAATTCCCGCTGATTCCGCTCTACTGGCGCTCTGATTTCTGGATTTGCGGCAACGCAGGCGACCAGGCGGAATTCGAACTGGACTATTCAAAGCGAGTCGGCAGAGGAAATCTTGTCACCAAGGTGTCTTTAGTCGCGCCGTCAGGCAAAGTCATGCAACTGGGTCAAATCGAACCAGAAACAACCAAATCATTCAAAATAACTCTACAGGAAAACGGCTTCCATCATATCAAAGTCAGAGGCGAAAAGGTCTTCGTTGCATTGAAAAACGCCAATCTTCCAGCAGGCATCATGACTGATCCATACGCACGAACATTCCTCAACTATGAGGGCGATGTCTATTTCTTCGTCCCAGAAGGTTCTCCTGATTTCGCTGTGCGCGCCTGGGGACGCAGCAATATCCTATTCGTCGGCTTTGAGATCTACGCTCCCAATGGAGAAAAGGTGTTCGATGTTCCGACAACCAACGGCGCACAGTTTGACCCAACGCCTGAACAACGCAAGATGACAGGGGTCTGGCGACTGCATTTAAAACGCCCCGAACATGGGTATTTCGCCAAATGCCACGTCGCCTTCCCAGGCCTGCCGCCCTATCTGGGCATTCTGCCGAATATGCTGCCAACCAAAGGCAAATGATTGTTTTGAATCTGCGGAATCAATCCTTTACATCTGCCGCGACTTGCATCTTGACAATCTTGTCAGGTCCTCTCACGATGCCGTTGTTGTTTGAATCGCCCTTCTTGATCAAATCGACGAACTCCATTCCGCTCGTTACCTTTCCCCAAACAGTATATTGCCTGTCAAGGAATCTGGCGTCTTCAAAGCAGATGAAAAACTGGCTATCAGCCGAGTTTGGATCCATCGCGCGTGCCATGGAAACCGTCCCGCGAACATGCGGCTCATTGTTGAATTCCGCAACTAGTTTCTTGCCGCTGCCGCCCATTCCAGTCCCTGTCGGATCGCCAGTCTGCGCCATGAAGCCTTCAATGACTCGGTGGAAGACAATGCCATCGTAGAACCCCTGCCGAACCAGTTCCTTTATTCTCGCGACATGCTTCGGAGCAACCTTGGGCAGCAATTCAATGATGACGCGACCATCCTTCAAATCCAAATACAGTGTGTTTTCCTTGTCCATGTTTTTCCCTTTGTTATTTTCCTTGATATACCTTGAGAGGACAGAGCCCTATCTACTTTGCTGATTTCCCCTTTGCAGGCCATACCTTAACCCCGATGCTTCGACTGAATTCAGGGAGTGTGATTTTATCGGCAGGCATTAAAACGGTTGCTGTGTTGATTACTGTCCCATCATCAAGATTCCAATATTCAACCGTATAAGGACCATCAGGCAACGAGGGAATCTGAATAGCCACGTCCTTGCGAAGCACGGGCATCACATTTTCTTTTTCAGTAAAATAATAATTGGAATCCATGACCCAGAATAGCAGTTTGCTCTTTCCCCTCAATTCGTATGCATGAACTGCGTCAACGCTCGTTTTACGCATTGCGGCTACCATGCCACGACGGTCTTCCCCCGAGGTGAATCGATGATATCCAAGGTATTTACCATGAAGATTCTTATCCTCAACTAATGCAAACCACCAACACATTGGGACAATTCCCATCTCATGAAAAAAGCCAGTAAACAATGCCAGTTCCACCTGATTCATCAGGTTTCTCATGCTGTCACCGTATGAAGAACCTCCGAACTCAGTGATAACCAGCGGTTTGCCGTATTTCTTGCCAAAATCGCTGGCCCCAGTTATCAACTCCATCATCTGCCTGCTGCCGCCGCCAATGCTGTAATACGCATCAGTCGAAAGAAAATCCAGTTCCTTGACGGATGCCGTCGCATGATCGATTCGCCCATAACTCAGCATCCAGTGGGTTGTCACAGGATGCTGATAAATATCAACTTGCTTAAGATACGCCCCCATTTCACGATGCCAGGTAGAAATGTTCGGGTCCTTCTGATAGGCGTAGATATCCTGCCCCGTCAAATCGACTTCTGTAAACAACTTCCAGGCAAGAAGATTCGGGCTAGCGCCCCATCGTGACGTGATGTAATCGGCAGTTTTCTTGAAATCTGCCTTGGCACGTTCATTTGAAAAATAGTCTTCACATTGCTTCAGGTATCCGCCCAAGGACACATTATATGGATTGTATGCCCATTCCGTATCGTATGTCATACCGAACTTGCCATGGTTGTTGAGGACAAGTATGAGTTTTATGCCGTTCTCTTCTGCCAATTGCAGGATTCGATCAAGCATCCAGGCGCGATACTGGTTGTAATGGCCGACGCCATGGAATCCACGGGCATTGTTTCTCCATTCCAGCGCAAGCCACCAAGAACACATCCACACTTCTACCACATTGATCCCAATCTCACGATACTTTTTAAAAAGCGTCTCGTATGCCTGCAGGCCTTGATTTTCCCATGTCGAATAGGGTGCCACATGAAAATATCGGTCGTCAAATGGCGATCGGACATTCATGCCCAGCCCATTGAACACCGTTCCGTCATCATAGCGAAAATACGACGTATATTCTGAATCCACATGGACGAAACCATGATAGTCTTTTTCTGCCGCCGTCGCTTCAAACTCCATTGGAGGCAATTCAATGGACTGACTGCCCTGCTTAATGGTAATAGCCATCTTGTGACGCCCCGCCATCCGAGGACAATATTTGATTTTCACCCACGGTTCCCCAATCGGCGACAGACAACTGTCTTTGTCCGAATCCGATTCATCATAAAGAAAATCCTCATAATAGTATCCATGAATCGTCTCGGACGCCCGCCCTGCCCCTTCAGGCAATGATACCTCTGCCTGAACCGTAAATTTGGCAGAATCGTATGGTTCAGTAATCCACCCATTGACATGAAAGGAGATTTCCAGACACGTACCAACTCTAGGAGTCATGGTATTGACAGTCAAATCACGGATGCCTTTCAACTCCATGCATGTCTCGTCTTTCTGAATTGTCACCCCCAGGAATTCCGCCAGCCCTGAACAAACGCCGTCATCTCCATTGTCAAGTTCAAAGCGAAAGCCCATTTCCAAAAGGTTCGCCACAGTGAGGCCATTCCATGGACGCTCATGCCCGCAGCACTCCCAGACGGAAACGGCATCATTTCCTGCCAGCGGAACGAGAACTTCACACACACCTTCCTCATTGACGTCAAGCGTACTAACTGGGATCCGCAGTTGCCGCCAAAGGAAATCGTTATCCTTTCCAAATACGGTCAATAACGCTTTCGAAGGCATAGAATCTGGCAACCTCAGACGCAAGACAATGGCAGAGACATCCTTCAAAGACATCGCCTTCTGTGGCTCTGGCAGAGTGTATTCAAGGCGTTTCGGTAATGATACGGGCAACTGCAATCCAACGCCGTTTGAAGACAAATCCGTGACTTTTTCCTTCCCATCATCAAGATATTCACGTAATTTCCATCCGTGGTTTCCATCCTCAAAGGAAACTGCGTCTGTTGTAGGTTCATCGGCAAAAATCCCGATGACGCCACACGCACATACAAGCAGCCAAAGCGCTATCTTTCTCATGATGTCTTTGTTCCGCTTTGTGTCAATGGATTCCAGTCCAAATCGAACTCAATCGTCTGGCGTCGGCAACACCAGCACATATAGGAAATACTCACGAAATATGAAGCTGGAAGCCGACACCGCCACCCAATGAAGACATCAAGCAACGTCGTCTTGCCACCGCACCCCATTGGGCCAATGCCCAGACTATTTGCCTCTTGAAGGACACGCCGCTCCAAATCAGCCAAAACTGGTTCTGGACTCCGCTCGCCTATTTTCCGAAGCAGTTGGAATTTGCTTTCCTCGTATCCCGTGGCACGGTCGCCTCCGATGGCAACACCAAGGATTCCAGGCGCGCACCCCTGGCCCTGCGCCCTGAAAACAGCATCCAGAATACATTTGCGAACGCCTTCCAGATCGCGTCCTGCATGGAGTTCGCGATTTGGAAGACTATACTGGCATCCCATGTTTTCACTGCCACCGCCCTTCAGCATCAGCGTGACTTTGATTCGCAGGACATCGGCTTCTTCCCAGAAGATGACTGGACTGCCAACACCAAGGTTGTTCCCCGTGTTTTTGCCAGTCAGGGAATTCACGCAGTTCTGCCGCAGAATGCCTCGCCGAGTCGCCTCGGCTATCGCCTTTTCCGCCGCAGTCTCAAAGAATCTTCGACTTGTGCCAGTCGGGGCTTCCACGAAGAAAATCAGCGTTCCTGTATCCTGGCAAATCGGGAGATGGCGTTGCCTGGCAAGCGCCACATTATCCAGCATGGTGCCTAATGTTGCTGCCTCGACGCTTCCCGTTTCACTTTCAGCCAGCCTCTCCTGAAGCGCTACCTGGATATCGCCAGGCAATTCAGTGGATGTACGCTCCACGAGATTCAGCAATGATGCATATAAAGTTTCTTCGGGAACCATCTCCAATAATCCCATTGAACAATTAAAGTGTTGCGACCGCCGCTGGCTTGCCAGTCTTCAGCGATTCTTCAATAGCGCACATAATCGCCAGC
>JAGCTA010000119.1 GCA_017963875.1 Victivallales bacterium
CGAGGGGATGACCGCATGCCTGATGAGTGCGTCATTGATGAACTCCGCGCACCAGTGCTTTCCGTCAGGGAAACGAGATGCGTCAATTGGAATGAAGCGTTTGTCGGCTTCGTCCGATGTGCCAAAGAAAAAGTCTTTTTCAATGCCAATCGGTTTTAGGACTTCGTCTATGACCACTTGTCTGACTGGTTTTCCCGTGACGCGCGATGCAACTTCTCCCATAAGCCAGGCGAAAGAGATTGAGTGATAGGCGCATTTGCCGCCTGGTACCCAGGCGGGCACGGTGGCGGCCAGGCGGTTGCACATCAATTTCCAGTCGGCCAGTTCATGAAGATGACCGTACTTTGGAAGTGACTGAAGCCCAGCACGATGTGTCATGATGTGCCACAGGCGGACGTCCTGCTTGCCGTTGCAGTCAAATTCAGGCCAGAGATCTCCGATGCGCGTGTCATAGTCAATCATGCCTTTTTCGACGAGACGGTGCATCGCGGTCGTCATCACACCCTTACCACACGAGAAGACTGGGAAAAGCGAGTCCTGCGTCACAGGGGAACCGCCTGACGGTGAGTCATGCCCCGCCGCCAAATCTACGACCAGTTTGCCAGTGTCGTAGATGGCCAGTTGAAGACCGCATTCCTCGCCTGATTCAACGCTATCATCGAGGATTCGCTGCAATTCAGGAATCAACTTTTGCCAATCTTTGTTCATAACCGCCCTATTCCACTCTCCTCCTACTCGAAAACGACAAGCGCATATCCATCAATCTGCGGAACCGTGACCGTGCAGTATCCATTCGCATCGACAAATGGCAGTTCCTGACCCGTCGGAGCCAGATAGACCTTCTTGACAGGCTTGCCGTCCGTTCTGACGGACAGTACGGCATTGAGAACCGTCGGACGGTCCTCGACCTGTGTCATGGTCATGCGCTTTTCAGGGCAATAGGTCAGCACATGCACGAGACGCCAGTCGTTCTTGAATTGGAGGAACGCCCTGGCGAAACTCGGCAGGTTCGCCGTCTTCAACTGCGGTTCTGTATCCAGTTCCTTCAGGATATTCTCTATGATGACTCGGTCGTCCTTCATCGCCATGTTGAAATAGCCCTCGAAGAGATTGCCCGCGACATAGAAGATGTTGCCCTTGCGCAAGACGAACGGCATATCCGTCTTTTCCTGCGGCGGAATATAGAAATTGGTGCGAATACCGTCCCATCCTTTGTTGAAATACGGCTTGACGCAGTACATGAACGTCTCGGCGCCTTCTGCCGCTTTCACCTGCTCACCCGTGCTGTAGAACACGAGCGGGAGGTCGGGGAGTCCTGCCGCGATGCGGCTTTCAGGCTGGAAATACAGCGGGTCGTAGGGTGATTTTCCGACATAGACCGCAGGCCACTCATCCGAAAGCGCAAAGGCATCCTTCTCTGGCGTCAGACCGCTTTCACCAGTCGCAATCACAGCTCCGCCTCGTGCCAAATGGGCCTTGACCCGTGTGACAATCTGGTCAGTGAAAAGCACGTCGTCGGCGAATATCAGCAACTTGTATTTCGCCCAGTCAACCATGTCCGAGACAACGTCGAACTGGACTTTCAACTCCGTCAGCATACGCACGGCAGACACCAGCGCGTTGCAACGTGGGTAGTATGCGTAATTATTGTGGCGTGGCCGCACGACCGCGATTTCAGGCTTGTTGACCGCGTCAAGCGCCCATTTGTCATAACGTTGCAGGAAATGATAGACGTCGCGCGTCAATTGCGCGATTGGCTCAGGCCAGTCACCGCGCGGATGCAGATGGTCGCTCAAGTCAGGTCTCATGCCGTTGGCAACACCATACAGCAAGTCATATTCGACACCCTCACGCGTGCGAAGGCTTCCGAAGTCGCCCCAACTGTTGAAGCGCCCTGTCATGTTCAGTACGCAAGAGCCTGGTTTACAGATAGTTCTGAGATAATGGGACATCAACGGCAGTGTATCGTAGCCCCAGCCACCCGTCGGCAGGCATTCGCATTCAAGTTGCGTGTCAAGGTTCAGCATGTTCTCGAAAGGACGGCCGTTGAAGAAGAAGAAGAGATTCGGCTTGACCTTCAAGAGTTCGTCATGGAGCATCCTGCACATTTCATAGCAGGACTCGTCGTTGAATCTCTCGACGGCTTTGGGATCTGTCGGATCGACGCCCTGCTTGCGCATTTTCTCGACACAGGTCGGGCAAATGCAGTCAGATCTGCCGAGGCAGTCAAAGAAGAATCCGTCCACGTCATAATCAGCCGCGAGTTCTTTGGCCATTTCAAGCATGTGGGGACCGAAGGTGTTGTAGCATGTCGTACGGTAGAACGGACCGTTTCTGAGTCTGTCGTGGGATTCGATGTGCTGTTCCATCCACTCTGGATGCTCGACGAGTTCCTGGTCGCTCAAGTGGCCATTGAAATAAGTGCTGACGCGAATGCCTCGGGCGTGGCATGCCTTGACCATCGAACCGATCATGTCATGAGTCAGCGACTGATGGCGTTTCCCTACTTTCGTATTGTAATAGGCACTGCCCTGGTTGCAACGCGCGTGAAAGGTCAGAAAGTCGATTCCGCACGATTTCAACTGGTCGGCAAACTTGTCCGCATCGAATTTCGCCCCGACATCTGGAATCGTGGCAAGTGTATGAAAATCATAAAAGAACGAATAATTGAACATTGCCATGAGAGGTTTCTCCTATAGAATCTGACACTATTACTTGCTAAAGCCACCAGCGGGGAAGCCAGCGCCGTTGTACAAATTGCAGGTGGGATTGCTCTGATAGGCATAACGAACATTGACGGGTTCGGGAACCTTGTCAGACCAGACAACAACGGTGTTGCCCTCGATTTTCGCGTCAGCCCAGTACCATTTGCCATCCTTTCCAGCCAATGCGAATCCCTCTACTTGGCTGTTCGGGCTGTTACGGACGAGAGGCTTTGTCTGGTTGCCTCGTTTTGCGATATAGTAGGTCTCGGGCAGTTCCTTCGCGAC
>JAGCTA010000120.1 GCA_017963875.1 Victivallales bacterium
GCAACCGCGATGCCATGCGCAGATTCGAGGAATGCATCAACACCAACGACCTTGCGCTTGGCGAGGAACTCATAGCAGCGTCCGCCGCATTTGAGACGCCAGTTTCACCGACTCCCCTACATGGCGCAAAAGGCTACCTGAGCGTCGTGGACTTCATGCGGCGGAGTTTCCCCGATGTGCAGTGGAAACTTGTGAACATGGTGGCTGACGAAAACACCGTCGCTGTGCAGTGGCAATGCTCAGGCACATTCTGCGGGGAAACGCCTTTTGCAGGCCTTCAGCCAACCGGCAGAAAGTTCTCAACGACTGTCATGAACTTCTACACGTTCGATGAGGAGGGCAGGATTGTCGGTGATGTGGCCGCGACTGGAATCGCGGGAATACTGCAAGGCATTGGCGCATTGCCATCCAACTGACGCTGTTCCAGTTTTCTCGCAACCATGTTTTGCATTCTGGAGGAATAAAGATGAAGAAGCCCCGTTGTTTTCTTAGGAATCATTGGAAGCTGCTGGTGGGCCTTGCTTTCCTGCTGGTCTGTTCAGGCTGCAGCATCACAGCGCTTGTCTTCCACAAGAAACTGAGAAACGCCGACTATATTGAGGAGTGGCAGGACGGCAACGGCACCGTCCTCACCAATATCGTGTATGATTCGGAGAGAACTCTAAAATACGATTTGTTCCTGCCACCCCCCTCTGCTGAAAACGAAACGCCTACTGGTGCAATGCTTTTCATACACGGTGGAGCATGGAAAAGCGGGAAAAAAGAGGATATGACGTTCGCCTGCAGACGCTTTGTCAAACAAGGCTATGTGACGGCGACCATGGACTATACATTGTTCAAGGAGGGCGAGAAAATGTCCTTCTTCACCATATTGGACGACATCGGCAGATGCCTTGAGCATTTGCGTGACACGGCAAAGGCCAATCATCATCCAATCAAGGCGGTTGCACTGTCTGGCATCTCAGCTGGAGGACATCTTGCAATGCTGTACGCCTATTCGCGCGCGAATACCTCTCCAGTGCCAATTGCCTTCGTGTTCCAGCAGGTCGGTCCGTCATTCTTCTTAAAAGACGCCTGGCCTGACCACCCCGACTTGTCGTTCGGTCTGACCAAGGCGGGGGCGGGGATTGAAATGTCGAGGGAGGAATATGACAGCGGGATAAAGTTCGAAGCCGTCAAATCCATTTCGCCTGCGCTGCTTGTCAACGAACACACGGTCCCGACCATTGCCGCATACGGTGGAAAAGATCCTCTGGTCCCCACGCCCCATGCGGAAAAACTGTGCAAAGCCCTTGAAGAGTACAATGTCCCGCATGTCTTCATCATCTATCCGCATTCTGGCCACTTTCTCTGTGAAGATCCTGACTGCGCCAAAAAGTACCGCGAGGCCATATTGGAATACTGTCGAAAACACTTTGCCCCATCTAAATAGATGGATGATTTTAACTCAAGAGCAGGCCTGCATCTGGGACGTATAGGGAATGAGGTACGAAAACACGACAACTGGCAGGTTCATCGACCGTCCAAACCGCTTCATCGCCCATGTGGAGACTGGAGGGAGCATCGAGACCGTTCATGTCAAGAACACGGGACGTTGCAAGGAGCTGCTTCTGCCTGGGGCGAAGGTTACGCTCGCCAATTCGGACAATCCCTCTCGCAAGACAAAATACGATTTGGTTTCGGTCTATAAGAAAAGCCTTGGCTGGGTCAACATCGACAGCCAGGCCCCGAATGTGGTCGTGAGGGAATGGCTGGAATCAGGACAGCAGGTGTTCCCGAACATTACGATGCTGAAGCCGGAATACACATACGGCGATTCCAGAGTGGATTTCTATCTGGAATGCGGCAGACGGAGGATATTCATGGAGGTCAAAGGGTGTACGCTCGAAATCGACGGCATCGGATATTTCCCCGACGCGCCGACGGAACGCGGCGTCAAGCACCTGAATGAACTGATGAAGGCGGTGAAAGACGGCTACGAATGCTTCATCGCCTTTGTCATCGCCATGCCAGGAGTGGCGAAAGTGCTTCCCAACAGGACAACGCATCCAGAGTTTGGCGAAGCCCTGGATGCGGCGGTCAAGGCAGGCGTGAGGATTCTACACCTGCCTTGCGATGTCAAGCCGGATGAACTGGCAATCGGAAGGAACTACAGCGGGTTCTCGTCGAAGAAGCCGTCCTCGTCGGCCTCCTCGTCGCAGGAGTAGGCCTCCAGATCCTTGTGCGCTGGCTTGTGCCTTTTCGGCTTGATAGGGTCCTTGCCGCCATCAGTCAGCCAGCCGAAGATGAAACTGTGGTCCTTCTGTTCCTGCTTCTTCTTGTCATCGCCTAATAAATCGTCAAAAAGTCCCATTGCCCGTCTCCAATGTTTAACAATGACTTGGTGGTGCGGAATATTATTGCAGATCAGCAGGGTTGATTCTGGCAATTTTGCCTTCCCCCTTCCAGCACACATCATCAAGGGAGAAAAGGCAACGCCAGAATCCTCCTGAACGCTGTCCATACTTGAAGTCAACAACGGCGTTGCCGCCGCTTTGCTTCACCTGCAATGCCATTTCTCGCTTCACGTCGTCAAGGGTCTTAAGCTGGGCATTGCTAAAACACCCATCAAGGACGGTGGAGATGTTTCTGATGACAGTTGCACCAACAGGCATCCCCTCCACGAAGAAAACTCCATCGTATTCAGAATAGTACATTATTTATCACGCTCCATGATTATGACCATTTCCTCGCGGTTTCCCGAGAACAGGCCAGGGAAAGAAGCTGTTGCTGCAGAAATGACCCGCCAGCCTTGTGCAGCATAGGAGTTGATTGCCTGTTCCAGCAACTCTGGATCAAACTTTCCACTGAACCATTTGTCTTTTTGCGTCAGGACCTTGTACTATTTCATTGTTCTTGCGGCCTCCGAACCGGTTTTCTGTTGTGTTTGCCCCATTGGTTTGACGATGAAATTGGCATTGCAATTTGTACACTGGACAGTCTGCCCGACATATCCAGCCTCCACATCGTACTTTTGTCCGCAGGACGGACATTGTGTTTTCATCTTTTGCCTCCGTTGTGTTGGTGAAAGAAGCACCTTACATAACTTACTCTTCCAAAGTCAATTTGCCATTGGATAATACATGCTTGTGATGATTATCCAATGTTGCAACATTGCCTGTTCATTTCCAGTAATCCGACTGGTAGAAGCGCATTCTGTACTTTCTGCGAAGCACAAGGAGCACCTTCGATGTTCTCGTATGGGGACGCAGCCCCGTAACATACTCGC
>JAGCTA010000121.1 GCA_017963875.1 Victivallales bacterium
CAATGCCCCGCCGCCGCCCATGCAGGCAACTCGCATACCAGGCTTCAGTCCCTTCACATCGCCTTTTGTCTCAAGAATGATTCCAGCATTGGAATATCCGAATTTATGCGGGGAGGAATCCGCCGCCTCGTGCTTCTTGCGCAGATTTCGCGCAAGAGCCATCTCTGTTCCTGGGCTAATCAGTGAAGAATGGACCTCTACCAGAACCTGATTATCCACCAATTCAGGCATTTCCTCTTCCTCAACCCCAATCCGTCCGTCATAGAAAACAACTCCGACAATTCTCTTCATATTGACACTTCCATATTGAGTTCCAGACCATGAATGGCGACAGGACGACCATTGGCTTCAGCACTCTTGCGGATGGCAATGGTCGTCAAATGTGCATTGGCGGCACTGCGAAGGTTATTGGGGGATTCCCTGTCTTCCTTGATGCAGTTGATGAAATGTTCGACCATGACGGGAAAAGGATGGTCATATACATCACCTGACTTCTTTATTCCAGTGTCCAGGGTAAAGTAATCTGCTTGTCCATGGAAACGCTTGAGAAAGAATCAATCGTTGACGATAGTGCCTTTTTCACCTAGGATGCTGATGTTCGCTGTATAGGGATTGGTGCCGACCATCGAACATGTGAAGACACCCAGGGCACCATTGGAGAATAGAACCTGGGCGGTTTCCACTGGAGGATACTCATAGTAGTCGCCGACCATGGCAGATTGCGCAGAGACGCGAACAATGTCCTCCCCGATGATGTAGCGTGCCATATCCACGGAGTGGCAACCTGCCAGAATGAAGGCACCGCCCGTCTGCTCGCGATACTTCATCCACCCTTTGCGCTCGCGTCCAAACCAGTAATCGACATTGGTCATGAAGACCTTTCCCAGTTCGCCATCGGCAACGAGTCTGCGCTGGAGATTGACAAGTGGATTAAAGCGCAGTATAAAGGCTACCATGGTATGCACTCGAGTGGCCTCGATGGCCGAAATCATTTTAGGAATATCGGTTTCTTCAATTGCAATAGGCTTTTCAAGAAAGATATGCTTGCCTGCGGCTGCCGCCAGCATGGCTTCCTGGGCATGCTGTTTGTTGGGAGTACAGATGGATACGATGTCAATCTCGTCATCGTTGAGAATCTGCTGGAAGTCTGTATAGGCACGGCAGTCAAGCCCAAATTCGGCCTGTTTAGCCTGGATGCTTTCCATGCGCCTCGATCCAAGCGCGATTATCTGGCAATCTGGGTGTTTCAAGTAGGCATTGATGTGGCCGCTTGCCACCCAGCCACAGCCCCAGACGGCACAACCGTATTTTCCGTTTTTCATAATAGTTTCCTGGTTTTAGATTGATAAAAGACCCGACGAACTCGCATTCTGCCCCGACGATGAAATCCTTCCAGTTTTCCTGAACGGTTAAGTCATTGCAGACAATGAAGGCCTTGTATTCATTCAGGAGGCAGTTAACGACGAAGACCAAAGTTTGCAACCAATGACGCCACCATCGGTGTTTTTCAAACGAGATATGGAATCATCAATATAATTAATATATCCATTTATATCGTCTTTCAATCGATGGGCACGAAATTGCCGCAGTCATTATTTATGTATCTGAACGACATTTCTATCATGTGCCTGCCGATGGGTGTCGTCAGCATCCTGCTTGCTTGGTAGGGCTTGGTTGTTCACCGCGACCTTGAGGTTCTCCTTCTGGATGATTATCGACATGACCGACGGTACCATCGCGCTCAACTGCGACTTGGTAACGGAGACTGGAAAGTGCCTGGACCCGTTGAGCGACGAATTCACGAATTTTCCGCTAACAAACTTGATATGAAAGAATAAAGTGATTGCTTTACCACTTCCTTCCCTTTGGCAAAATAGGGTAAGTGGTGAGAAGGTCATTCAAGAACCGTTGAAATCTCTCCAACGTGTCATCGGAAACTTCGTCTCCGTAATAGATTTCATAGAAGCAATCTGAGCCAACGTTATTTGCACTGTGATTCCAATAGCATGTTCCGTTTTTGCCGTGAGGAGAAAAAAAATTAACCATCTTATCGAAATGTCGATTAAGGTAGATAAGAGCCAGAATCTCATCAGGATATGGTGCGATGTATTCATTGGGAGGAATCTTGTCAGGATGTCTTTCATGCGTGTCAAATGCCATCATCGGCTTGTAATTATCGCCAAAACGATGAACCATCCAATAACCTGAAAAGCCATGTATTTCAGTTATCTTTTTGGCGTTAGAGACATATTTGCTGTATCTTCTGTTTCCATTTGCTTTGAATTGGAAGTTTTCCCTTAGAATTCTACCAACGCTAACGAATTCGGAATCCATGTTGAGAGTATCCTGTCGAAGGGCGTCTTCAGGAAGATCTGACAAGATACCGCTTTCCACTATGGAGTGAATATGATGTGCATTATGGGGATTGATTTCCAAATAAACCTCGAATGCTGGTAATGTGAACCATTTTTCGATGATGAAGCAACGTGTCGGCAGACCTGACAGACGCGATGGGACCTTTGTGCCGTGAGGTGTCAGAACAACCCTCATATATCCTTCTGGAATATTGAATGGTTCGCTTTTCTGATTCCATTCAGTGGGACTCTTTCTATGGTGAACTTGTATTGTCTTCCTGCCAACTTCATCAATTACCAGTACGGGGCCTTTGATGCCTGGACAAGTGGTGGAAAGAATGAAAAACTTCGCTCTCCTTGAGAGTCTAAGTTTGTCGATGACAGGCTGGAAGATGGGATCTATATCAAGCCCATCCGTCTGAAGCGGTGATACTTCTGGATGTATTTTGAGAATTTCCTGATACGTCAGTGCGCCATGGCTTTTCAGAAGTTCAATAAAGGTGGTCTTGTCTTCCTTTGGAAAGAACTTTGGGAGAAGCGCGATATCCAGTGCTGTTCTGAGTTCGTTGCCTTCATAATGTACTTTGGAAGTATTGACGGGGCACCCTGAGTCAAGAAGAATCGTCACTATTTCAGTTAGTGGCTTCAATGGGACGTTATTATTAAGCCCATAATAAGTCCAGTCGCAGATAATAGGGCTTCTCGGAGTCCTAAGTAATTCTTTGTCGCCATGCTTCAAGGCGTAAAGTATCATCTCAATTTGTTCGATGGATGGATTGGAATAACACGGGTCTGCAAAAAACAAAGTTGGTTTTGCTCCGTAGGTAAACACTAGTTTGAGTGCCTCAAAGTTATTGCTTCTAAGCACCCGATTGAGAAAACTATCATGAGGTGAGGAGTCATCGTCATTAAAATCAATTCCGCTTTTTAACGCCTCTTCAAGGCCTTTTAAATCATTCTTATTAATGTAGAACTCCAATGGCGGACGCCATTGGTAAGATAAATATGCATAAGTGCTTATCGGAAGCAGTAAAATATCAAATATACCACAAACACATATAATAGTCCCAACTTCGAATCTTTCTCTGATTATTTTTAAAAAACTGTGTTTTTGGCCTGAACGGTAAATGGGACGCCATCCGTTGAATACCGCCCAATCATAGACGATATGATTAACAGGGAAAAAGAATTTCTTGGGCTCATAAACGTCCCTGCGTGTTCTGCTGACGCATCCTGCAACGTTGAACATCATAAACAGCAGCATGAAAATGAAACAAAGCCTGCGGCCATGTTTCGTCAATGCACGATATATGTCATGCAAGATGTGCGTCATAAGTCGCCCCTTGTAGATTCAGACTGCAAATCAAAAGCCCGTGCCGTGTTCAAGGTTGACGATCCATTCGCCGAAGTCCTCGCTGGCAATCAGCAAAATAACTCAAGGGTACTCTAAATTAAATAGTGACTAAACAAGTTAATTTCGAGTACAAAACCTTGAGACATGCATTACAATACAATCTTTTCTGTGCTTTTCCAGTTCATACTCCGACATCGTTGAAATCCAGGAACTCACGATACGTTATCTCGCAGGCCAATTGTTCGCTGACCATGGCAGCATGGCACAGTCAGAAGACGCCGAGTATTTTTCCAATGCACCGCTGAGCGTGACGCTTTTGACGTGTCCTCCCAACTGGCGGGCGTTTTTCACATGAGCGGCAACGACCTCGACTGTTGTGGCCTGTAGGGGCGGCAGCAGACGCTTGTACTCCTTCAAAGCCTCGTCGGAGTCGTCCGTCTTGAGGTTGACGTTCTTGCGTTTGCCTTATATCTGGTTGCGGAGATAGTAGTTTCCTCCCACCTCCGTCTGATAGATTGTTCCCATTGGTAGTTTTTCTCCTTTTCCTGTTCCATTTTCTTCTTGCTTCTGCCCATGTCGCGGTTCTCCTGACAAAACGAAGCCAGTGATACCGATTGAGACTAATATAAGGTATTTGGGCATGAAAAAAGCCCCAAGCGGTACCGAAGTGTACTGTTTTGGGGCTTTTTAAGTATAAAATGGCGGAGAGGCAGGGATTCGAACCCTGGTTACCAAAACGGTAAACAGCATTTCCAGTGCTGCACAATCGACCACTCTGTCACCTCTCCGCTATGTTTTGTAGGGTGACAATATTGTTACTTTACATCAACATTGGAAAAAACGCAAATCAGGCAGGCATTTTTTTCAATAAAAAACATTAAATCGGTCAGTTTCCGAGAAGGTGATTCATCATCCATTCTCACCATTGAATCTCCATCCTTCGTATGCTTTTATGGAATCAGCAGTTTTTAACAGAAGTTGAAATCTACCGATTTTTGCTTATTTTAAAGAAATGTTTTTTACATCACGTATCTGCATTTCTATAAGGCAAAAAGATGAAAACTGGATTTGCTGTTAGCGACATCACACCTGATTTGGGAATCTATCTGACAGGTTATGGAAGACCCGAACGCCTTGCGACATCGGTACATTCACCACTGACCGCCACCGCCATGTTCCTGGAGGAGAAGGGTACACAAGCCGTCGTCATAGGCCTGGATTGGTGTTTTGTCGATTGGGAGTTGACAAAGAGCATCAGAAAAGCAATCCATAATGCAACAGACATCCCCGAAACCAATATCCTGCTCTGCTGTTCCCACACGCATTCAGCCCCGCATACGACCTACATGCGCACATTGGGACGAGTCGCGGTGGATCCAGAGAACAAAGGCATTGATTATGTTTTCAAATCAATTCCGCTCCTTGTGGATGCCGTGAAACGTGCGCAGTTAGCCGCCAAGGAATGCGAGGCGGGCTTTGCCTCCTGCAAGACCCAAGCATGCACGTCACGCCGTGGAACTGATGAAAACGGCAGGGTTACCTACCATTTTCTCTGCGATGACAACCAGATTCATGACGACAATCTAACCGCTGTCCTTTTCCGCGAACAAGAAACAAAACAGCCGATTGGCATTCTTATTCACGCAAGCGGCCACAATACGGCGCTGGGTGGATATGACACAAGCATCTCCAGCGACTGGTGCGGCGTAATGAAGTCGCGAATCAAGGATACCTACAATGTTCCTGTGGTGTTTGTCAATGGAGGATTTGGAGATATGGGACCGCGTTCCAACCGTTGGACGCAGAATGAGACGAGCAAAGGCTTTTCTGCAGGCGGAGGCTCTGGACCTGCAACTGCCATGGGAGTCGGGCTCATTGCGGCAACTGACGCTCTGCGCGCTTTGGCAGACATCAGTTTTTTCCAAAGCGAGTTGCCATTGTCCGTGAAGGTCGGCGAAGTGCGTATGCCCCAGGCACTTTCAATGTCCGAGGCAGAGGCAAAAGCCGTTGTCGCAAGTTTTGACTCCAACGTCGAGAAGGAAGCGGAGCCAGACTTGAACTACCAGATTGCCAAGGCGATTGTGGCTGAATACAAGAAACCGCCGCAACCTGAATTGGTCTTTGAACAGACCATTGTGGTTTTTGGTCCAATGGCACTGGTTCCTTTCCCATTCGAGGTCTTTTCTGTTTTCTCGCTTCGATTGCGCAAATACGGTCCGCTTCAATACAATCTATTATGCGGAAATACAAATGGACGCAATGCCTATCTTCCTGACAAGGGGGCATTTGCTGTAGGAGGTTATGAGCCTGAATGCCTCAAGACAATCAGGCCATACGTCATCACGCCCGATGCTGGCGATTTGGCCATCGCACAAAGTCTGGCGATGCTGCGCAGCATGGTGAAACAAAAGGAAGATTGACCTGTCTATCCATGGATTTAAATTGACTCCTTCGCAATCCTGTATTCCCAATAGAAACTGTTAAGAAAGGAGGCAAGCCACTCCCAACGCCGAATGACATCATAGTCCTTGAGTCCGCCCAGTAACTGTCCTATCTGCGTGACACCCCATGGAATGTATTCGGGGCGTTCGGTATATCTTCCGAAATTCAGATACATTTCCGCATAATCCCTGCTTCCTAGGCGTGGAGCCATGACATCGCCGACAAACTCATCAACCGAAGCATAAGGCGAATCAGAAAAATACTGCAATGCCAAATAGTTAAACTCGTCATTTGCATTGAACGGCGAGCCCTCCCCGAACATGGAGACACCCTGAATGCCAGATTCATAAGAAAGCCTGCATTGGCGTCGGATACGATCAACGCATAGTTTGTGACGTCCACCCCACCACTGCGTTCCCGAGTGCGAACGCATGATATGGCGGAATTTCGTCAGCGCAGGCGCAATCTTGTCATTTTCGCTCCACTGACCAGAATCCAGGCGGACATCGCATTTCCATTGGAAAAAAGTCTTTGCTGGCATGTCCAGCAGCCTCTGAATATCTTCTGAAGGCTTGGAATCATAGAAGCAGGCGCATGACTTATCAAGAAAATGATGATATGTCTCACAGATGACCCAGGCATCTGGCGATTGGCTCCAGACGACATCAGCCGCCTGAGGATAGATGTTCGCCATGTCGGCGACAGACATGGCTTCGTTGGAATCGCGTTGTGCACGGCGTTCCTGACAGCGCGGACATTTGCATGTGCCGTTGTCGCCAGATTCCATCTGGATTCCACCCAGTTCAGGAATTTCCTTGAAAACCCATTCCAGTGAATCCAGAACATATTGGTTCAATTTCGGGTTTGACGGACATCCCTGCGGGTCTGGCTTGAACCCCCAGGGGCATTGCCTGTCAATCCAAAGTTGCCTGCCATTGGAATCAAGGCCGATGCAGTCGGGATTGTCCTTGAAGAAATTGTCCAGACACCACTTGCTCGTGCCCTCATAATAAATACCGCCGTATGCATAAAGGCCTGCAATCATGTAAATTCTCACGCCATGTTCATTGGCGTAGGAACACAGTCTTCTGACTGCATCAACACCGCCATGCCTGTCACGCAACAAGCCGACAATGCCGACCGCATTCATACCATGGGCGCTGCACCAGTCAACGGCACGCTTATAATCTTTGACAAACGTCTGCGGCGCTTTGGTATAGGCGTTTGCCACACCGCAGTTCTGCGTTCCCAACTGATTCAGAACCCAGTTGGTACTGTGGTCCCACGACCAGAAAACCCTGTAGTCGAGATGTGCGTCTGATATCTTTTCCATAGTCATATCACTTCTTAAGATGAATCATGGATGCAAGGACATGAGCATAGACAGCCATGCCCAAATTGTTGGGATGACAGTTGTCCACATACAATGGCTCTTCCATCGGGAAGAACTGCATTCCGTCGATGACGGTAATGCGCGGAAACTCCGCCGCCGTCTTCCTGATGACTTCGCGATAGTCGTCGCTTGTCAGATTTTCCTTGTTCGGGCCATTTTCACCTGGATACGGAATGGGGACAACGATAAAGGGATGACGTGGGTCTGACTGAAGTAGTTCGCAAACCTCGCGAGTCTGGCTGCTGAATTTAGCCATAGGCTTTGAAGTCGAAAAATCATTGATGCCAAAAGCGACAACCACCTCCGTCCCCCCCAGGGCCCTTGACGCCGCCAAGGGCGCGGGATCCATGACGGCACCGCCGACAGCAAGGTTATGGACATCCATGCCTGTCAACCTACTAAATCGCGCAAAAGTCGAATCTGACGGATGGCTGCATGTCATTCCCTGCACAATTGAATCGCCGACAACCACGAGTTTTCCCTGATAGGGATTCGGAGGCTCAAGTTTCGAGCCATCGTCAACGCGAAGGCTGATGATTTCCGATTCAATCAGGTTTGGCAGATTGATTTCAACTGAATGAATCCCGTTTCCAGGCAAATCCGTCGTCGCATCCAATGGACCACCCTCCTCTTCTGGCAGCAAAATAACCGCTTTTTGCCCATCCACGGCGACATCCAAGGAATAGAGTTTTCTAGCCGCCCTACCATAGCACAATTTCACGCCAAGCGTTTTGCTGTCGGTCTTGAATCGGATTCGGACATCGCTTGGGCATTTTGCCCTGATATCAGCCGATTCACTATAACCGTAGATGTTGAAAAGTTCAGGCGTCATACGACGGATTGCAAGTCCATTTGCGCACTGGACAATATCCACGGAGCCAAACACAAAGTCACGATGTTCCAACAATGAGATTTCCATAGTCTTCTCCAAGCAAAACCGAATCCAACAAAATCCGCTTCCTACCAATATTCACATTTTTCTTTAACACACGAATAAACCAGTTGAATTAGTTTACCGTTTCATTCATGAAAATCAAGGTACGGAAAACAATATCCGCACAATGAAATCATCGGTATTGAACTTCAGCCAAAGAAGGATATGTTATCATCATCGTTCAGTTTTGAACAATGTCGTGACAATTTCAAGGAAAATTCCTATGCTGATAGAAATGCTGAAGGCAAAACTCCACCGCGCCGTTTTGACGCAGTGTGAACTGAATTATACGGGAAGCATCTCCATTGACAGAGACCTTCTTGACATGGCTGGTATTATACCCTTCGAGAAAGTGCTCGTCGTCAATCAGAACAACGGTTCGAGGCTTGAGACCTACGCCATTGAAGAGAAACGTGGTTCAAAGATATTCTGTCTCAACGGTGCCGCCGCACGTCTCGGCCAGCCTGGAGACATGGTAACCGTCATGGCATTCGTCCAGTTGACGCCAGAAGAAGCCATCACCTGGAAGCCGAAAACAATCCTGCTCTCCGAAAACAACGCGCACACAGAAATCATTTAATCACAGATAATAAACAAACAACATCAACCCATTACCTCAGGAGTCCCCAAATGAAACGTTATCTGATGCTGATTGCCCTGATGGCCATGTCACTGCTGTACTCGCAAAATCTCCTCAAGAATCCCGCCATGAAGGAATTGGCGGCTGATGGAAAGCCTGTCGGCTGGGGCGTCTTCCCAGGCACTGTCCTTGAACGTCCAGGTCTAGACGGTGCTGATTTCACTATCAGCAAGTCTGACGGCAAGGATGCCACCCTCACGTACCATTTCAAGCTTGATCCGTATATTCCATACATTATGACTTTCCAATACAAAGGTGAAGAAGGCGCCATTCTCTACGCATACGCAGAATGGAGCACCAAGAAGGGAGAAAGCGTTGAACACGGTGGCAGTTACCAAGAGAAAAATCCTGGAAGGACACCTGTCAAACCTGGATGGCAGACGATGACTATCTCCTTCTCCCTGCCCGAAAACTTGAATTCATGCTATCTGGCGCTCCGCTCGATGAACGGCAAGAAACTGTCTTTCAAAAATCTCACCATCAGGAAAGGCAATATCCGCGAAGAAACCAACGTTGGAGGCTTCTGGAATCTTGAATCATTGAAGAAATACGACGACAAGTCCATCTCCATCCAAGGAGGCAAGACCGCGACGCTTTTCCAGATTCCCGTGACTCCAGGAACCAACTACCGCCTGTCATATACGGCATGTGGCAACGGCCCCGTCCCCGCAGATTATCCTTTCCATGAAATCAGCACCCAGATTGTCCCCAAAGTTCAGGGAACGTTTTCGTTCAACGACGTCAGCAATACACCTCAAGGCAAAACGCTCGCGTTCTCCATCCCGAAAGACAGCGATATCAAGCGCATTTCAGTGAAATTCACGGTCAAGGCGAAGGAGGCCGTCTTCGTCGATTTCAGTGACTTCAAACTGGAGACGATTGTTCCCGATCCGAAGGCTGCCTGGCGTCTTGAAGTCATCAAGCCGTTCTACCGCAACACAATCTACGAATCACAGCCGTTAAATGAAATCGTCTGCCGCTTGATTACAAACGGCGATGAGGCGTCAAAATGCAAAGTGGATTTCTATGGCAGAATTACAGAAAATGCCATTGATAAATCGGGTACGACGATGCTGACCATCCCTGTCAATGGCCTGCCGAATGGAAGTTATACTTTGGACTTCACTGTATCGGACAATAATGGCAAAGAGTTGCGCGCTTTCAAAGAAATCATCCACAAAGTGCCCAAGGCTCCCATGGAAATTATTGGACAGCCGAACAGATACTTCTCAATCAACGGCAAGCCTTTCTTCCCGATTGTCCTGTGGTCCATTCGTTCCATGACGGATGACTACATCTATTACTGCGCCCGCCATGGCGTCAATGTCACGATAACGCATTTTGGCAAATCCGAAAGCGAAAACCTTGCCAGACTGGATTTGCTCAACAAATACGGCATCAAGGCAATTGTTGGTGGTGGATACTGCGGCAAGACAACGGACGAAACACTCAAGGCATTCCGTGAACGGCTCGCTCAGAAGTTCACACCAGCCATTAGAAACCATCCCGCGTTCTTC
>JAGCTA010000122.1 GCA_017963875.1 Victivallales bacterium
ATCATCTCAAAACAGAGAAGAACCACCCACACCGCACTTAAGTACAGCCTGGTTTCCATTGACAAATCCAATAAAAACATGACACAAAAATGCACTATGCCCAGCAGGAGTTCCTGACGAAATGCCGCTTCATGGACGAAGAGTGCCTTGAGACCAGCCATCGAATAGCCAAATGCTGCAATAAAATGCCGAATGCCAGTCAATCCAGGCTTTAAGGTTTTCGTCACTGTCTTGTCGCTTGATGTTTCCATGTTTGAGAAATCGCCTTTATTTCAACACTTTTTCCAGCGCAGGATCTGGATCCAGGCCATTTTCCTTTGCGACCTGATACCACTTTTTTGCCTCAGAGGTCCGTGAATCCGCCTGCCTCGCCAAATAATCCAGCCAGTCGAGGATTGCCGATACCATGTTGACCTTGTCCTTGTCTGCGGTGTTCTTCAGCCAGTCCTTGCTGTTTTCACGCATTTTCGCCACCGTCTTCGTGGTCAATCCATGACCTGACTGCGATGCGGAATTAAGTAACAGAACAGCCAAGTTGAACGCGGCATTCTTTTCCTTCGGATCCAGTTTCAGCGCCCTTCGGAATTCCCTTTCGGCGGCATCATTCCACCCCAGTTGAACAAGCGTTGCACCATAGACGCGTGCCATGGACGCATTGTCGGGATTGAGCGCGACCGCACGACCCATGGTGGCGACTGCCCAGTCGGCCTGTGACTGGCGCGCGTATGAATATCCGAGGGCAAACAGCGTCTGCGGATCATCTGGATCATGGTAGAAAGCCTGTTTGAGATACCGCACCGCATTGACGTCATCCCCCTGCTGATACGCTAACTGCCCCATGCGCTGAAGCGCCGTCTTGTTGTCGCTCTGCAATGACAGCACCTTGGAATAATTCCATCGTGCGGCCTCGGTCTTTCCCTGCCGTTCCGCATCCAGCCCCTGCCTGATGAAGCCCTTCAGCAACGCCTGTTTCTCTCGTTCGCGGCGTTCACGTTCTCTTCGGATTTCAGCCTCGGAAGCCGTTTCGGCCATCACCTGTCCATCCGCCGCACCACCCTTTCGCGAACGTTCCAGTTCCAGTTCGGAAGTCATAATCTCCAACGCGGAATTCAGGGAAGCGATCTTGGCCTCCAGCATCTTGGTATTTTCTACATAGTTTTGCTTTCCATCCGCTGTTTCTTTCTGGTTTCCTTTCTGAAGTTCACGAATTTTCTTGTCAGCCTCTGCGATTCTTTCCAATTGTTCCTTATTCTGTGTCTTCAGCAGTTGATTCTGCCTTGTCAGTGCCTCGTTCATCTTTGTCAGCGCCTCGTTTTCCTTTGCGGTGCTGCTTTCATTCCGCGTCCCCTTCACGTCTTTCCCATCCGCATCCGACAACACGTCCTCCAAAGCCTTGATACGTTTTTCCGCCGCATCACGCTGTTCAGTCAACTGCTTGATTTGCCCGACAAGGGCAGATGACCCGCCCTTTACCGCCTCCTCCAACTGTTTTTTCAATGTTCTCGCCCTGATATCCGATTCACGAAGTTGACCTTCATAGACGGTCACCTGCTGGCGCAGTTTCTTGATATCAGCCTCAAGTTTCTTCTGGTTCTCCATTGATTCCGCGACCACCCGCGTCATGCCATCGACTGCGCTCACCTTGTCCATCAGTTCGCCTTTCGTCTTCTCCAGACCTTTCACAGTCGCATTGGCTTCATTGAGTTGGTTCTCAAGTGTCTTTCTGGTCGCCGCTGCATCCTTCAACTCACCAGTCATGGTTTCGACGGAGGACTTGAGACGGGTAATTTCCGTCTTCATTTCCGCAATAGCGGCACTCTGCTGACGATTGTTCTGCTCTGACTTGGCAAGTGCATCATTCTGCTTGTCAAACTTGTCCTGAAGTGCCTTGAGAGCATCTTCCTTTTGAAGGCTTGCACCGCTTTTTTCCTTCAACTGAGTCTCAAGTCTCTCAAGTTTTTCCGCGTCATTTCTATGTGCGATGGCATTTTCCGCCATTAATTTCGCCTCGCGTTTTCTCAGTTCAGCCTCGCTGGAACTGACTTTTGCTAGTTCGACCTTAAGCGTCTCCAATGCTTCCTGACGTGCCTGGAGCCGTCCTTCCACATCCGCGAGTTTTCCACGCAGTTGCGTCAGTTCTGCCTCCTGTTCCTTCATGCGTTTGTCCACAATCTCCTTCTGTCTTGTCAGCGATTCAAGTTTCTCGTATTCAATGCCAGCCTTTGCCGTGGCATCAAGCAGTTTTTTCCGTTCTTCATCATTGCGCTCCTTCAAAGAGGCATTATCTGTTCTTAGTTTTTCTAGTTCATTTCTGAGTTGTGTAGCCTCCCGTTCCTGCCGTTGCGCCACCTTCAACTGTTCCTCAAGGCGTTTGTTCATCGTCTGAATCTTATCTTCTGCTGTTTTCAGTCGATTCTGAGTATCCTCGACTTCCTTTATTGCGATGCCCTTTTCCTTCACCCTCGCCTGGGCGCCGCGTTTGGTTTCATCCAGTTCCGCAAGAAGGTTTCTGCACTGGTTCTCCGCCGCAGTCAGTTGACCTTTCACCCGCTCATAATCACCCTTCAGAGTCATAAGGTCTTCCTGACATGTAAGAACCTGCGCACGCTGACGGTCGCGATCTGCAGTCATATCTACCAGTTTTTTCTTTCCATCCGCCATTTCCTCTTCCAAAACCATCATCCTTTCCCTGTCAGCGAACAATGCCGCCATCACCTGTGCCAGTTTTCCAAGTTCCTGGTCCTTGGCGACCATCTGCCTGGAAAGATTTTCCAGCATCACGCGCTGCATGGCGGCGTCGCCTCCAGATTCCTTTCCGCCGCTGCTTGCAAGCAATTGATTCAGCGAATCCTTCAGCGACGTCAATTCCGCCATTTGCGTCTTGTGCATTTTCTCCGCCTCTGCTGTACGTAGCGCACGAAGTTCGTCAACTTCCTCCATGGCACCTTTGATACGGTCGCTTGCGCGCTTTAGTTCATTATCCTTCTGTTCCAATGCTGCCGTCAAATCCTCGACACGCTTGTTCAACGTCTCATAACGTGCCTGGAGAACTTCATTTTCCTTTTTACGCGCATTGGAGAGTTCCCTGACGACCTTCATCGCCATATCCTGGTCGTTCCTTTCGCGCGTCAGGCTGTCAATGGAGAGTTTCTGCTGCCTTGCCTGCCGCGTCATGTTCTCGTTCTCCACTCTCGTCTGCGTCAGTGTCTCCTGAGTTTTCTGGAGTTGCGCAGCCGTGAGTTTCAATTCCGCCTGTGCCTTGCGCAATTCCTCCGCGACACCCTCCTGCGCCTTGAGCCTATCGACTTCCTTCTTCGCCTCTCGCAACTGAAGTTCCATCATCCGCAGTTTTTCTTTGAGTTCATTATTGGCCCTAGAAGTTTCCATCAGGCTTGTCTCGACTCCCGCGTTCCTTGCAGATTCCGCACGTGCCTTCTCCAACGATTCTGTCAGCACCTCAACCCTGCTCTGCAAAGACTTACGTTCATCATTCAGTTTCGTTATGGTGGCAAATTGCTCCTTCGTCAGATTCACCAGGTCGTCTTTCTGCATTCCAGAAGATGCCTGGCCAGCATTCTTGCCCAATTTCTCAATCTGCTCCTTGCAATATTTGATTCGATAATTCAGCAGCGATTCATTCCATGTGGGGTATTTTCTTCGGACGCGTTCGAAAATCTCCAGTGCCTCACGATATTGCCCCAGAGCCTCATTCGGCTTTGTTGCAGCGTTTCTGTCGCCGCTTTCCATTTTGACATATCCGCGCATCCATTCGCTTCGTGCCGTTTCTGCGGCAAATGCACTGAAAGACAAATGCAATGCAACAAGCAATAACAAAACCGCATAACGTTTCATTTTTCCTTTGCCCCGTATTTTTCCTTGTATTCTTCAAGTTCCATGAGCACATTTGCCAATTCCTGGCGCGCCTCATCGTATTTTCTGGCTTTTTCCTCCAAAGGCTGAAGCCGTCTAGCCAGTTTTTCCGTCTTCAACTCCAAAGCCTCCATGTCAACCCTCAACTGACGATTTTCCTCCGCCATTTTGGAAGCGTCGCTCTTTTCCTCTTTTTCTGCGTTCAGCGCCTCCATCAGCCGTCTGGAACGCTCCCTTTCCAGACGAAGCAGGCGAAGCAATTCCTCTTTTGGAAGGTCATTCAAAGCATCGCCAAGTCTTGATTCGCAATCAGCCAGTTTCAAACGGCAATATGCCAGGCGAAAGGCGACCACATCCGCTTTCCATTCAGGAAAATCCTTGCGCAAATTGATGAACAACTCCACCGCCTTGCGATAATTCTCAGCCGCCTCCACATAATCGTCCGCCTCCCAATGGCTGTTTCCAGACGCCATCAGGGAATACGCGGTCATCCACTGGTCTTCCGCAGAGGTATTCCCAAACAGTTTCTCCTGAAAACCCAAAAGCCCCAAAAACAGAAAAAGACATCCAAAACGCACGAAAGTCAAGCGGCAACTGGATTTTTGCCTCATCTTTTGCGTTTTCATTCCATTCCGTTGGTTGATTATGGGGCATATCATATTATATTTGGTTAATTTCCTATCGCTTTCAGGCACTGATTTTGAAAAAAATATATAATAACTTAACCCACAGATTCACATTTACTATGGAACAGAACGAAATTCTCAACGACTTTGCAAAAACTGGTGCTCTTCTTACAGGCCATTTCCAGTTGCGCAGCGGCCTCCACAGCAACCAATATTTCCAGGCAGCACTCGTCCTCCAACATACGCTTGTCGCCGCAAAACTCTGCGAGGCACTTGCTGACAAATGGCGTAACGCCAATATCGAAACCGTCATCTCGCCCGCCATCGGTGGAATCATCGTCGGCCAGGAAGTCGGTCGAGCATTGGGTGTCAAGGCAATTTTCGCCGAAAAGGACGATGACTCCAACCTCGTGCTCCGCAGAGGCTTTTCACTGAAGCCTGGCGAACGCGTCCTTGTCGCGGAGGACGTCGTCACCAAAGGCGGTCGTGTCCAGCAGACCATCGATCTCGTCAAGTCGTTTGGTGCCACGCCTGTCGGTGTCGCCGTATTGGTTGACCGCTCCACCGCCCCCGTTGATTTCGGCGTTCCCATGACCGCGCTTCTGAAACTTTCTCTGGAAACATACGACCCCGCCCAGTGCCCGCTTTGCGCGCAAAAACTTCCAATTGACCATCCTGGCTCAAAATAACCGCCCGCTGGCCGATGAAGCCACGCGGAGACCGTTGCAACCAACCCACATTAACAATCTCAGACACAACAGCCAACGACAATGATTCAATGGATTATCAAAAAAATCTTCGGCAGCCATAATGAACGGGCACTGAAGAAAATCATGCCGCTAGTCGAACGCATCAATGAACTGTATGCCGACTATCAGAAACTTACAGACGACCAACTGAAGGCCAAAACCCAAGAATTCAAAGACCGCCTCAAGAACGGCGAGACGACGGACGACATCCTCTGCGAAGCATACGCAGTCGTCAAAGACGCCTGCCGACGCCTCTGCGGCACGACGCTTGAGGTCACTGGACATATCATCACATGGGATATGATTCCTTTTGACGTCCAGTTGATCGGCGGCATCGCACTGCATCAGCGCAATATCGCTGAAATGGCAACAGGCGAAGGTAAAACCCTTGTCGCCGTCATGCCGTTGTATCTGAACGCACTCACTGGAAGAAACGTCCAACTCGTCACGGTCAATGACTATCTGGCACGTCGTGACTCCGAATGGATGGGCCATGTACTCAGATGGCTCGGCCTGACCGTCGGATGCATTCAAAACGAACAGTCGCCAGCCGAACGCCGCGAAATGTACAACTGCGACATTACGTATGGCACAAATTCCGAATTCGGTTTCGACTATCTGCGCGACATGGGCATGGCGACCTCTAAGGAAGAATTGGTCCAGCGCGACTACTTCTATGCCATCATCGATGAAATCGACTCCATCCTCATCGACGAGGCACGAACACCTCTCATCATCGCTGGCCCAGCGCCTCAATCCACACACCAGTTCGACAAATTGAAGCCCGCAGTCGAGGAACTGTATCGGAAACAGATGAAACTGATGGCCGATTTCGCGCAGGAAGCGAAGAATCTTCTGGCAAAAGAAGACCGCACAATTGACGAAGAAGATGCGGCGTACACGAAACTGGCGCTCATCCAGATGGGTATGCCGAAACATAAGCAACTGATGAAATTCATGGAAGACCCGACCATTCGCCGCGCACTTGAGCGCAAGGACGCGGAATTCCATTCCCAAAACAACCGAGGGCTGCTTCAGGAAATGCAGGGGCTGATGTATTTCTCCATCGACGAGAAGTACAATGAGGCCGACCTTTCCGAAAAAGGCCGCCAATTCCTCCGCCCGAATGACCCAGACGCTTTCGTCATTCCATCATTGCCCGACATCTTTTCGCAGATTGATTCAGACAGTTCACTGACAGAAGAGCAGAAAATCGAAAAACGCCGCGAGGCACAGGCGGATTTCGACATGAAGTCGGAAATCATCCACAACATCACCCAGTTGCTCCGCGCATACTGCCTATTCGAGAAGGATGTCCACTACGTCGTCTCAGACAATAAAGTCATCATCGTCGATGAATTCACTGGCCGTCCGCAACCTGGCCGACGCTTTTCCGAGGGGCTCCATCAGGCGTTGGAAGCCAAGGAAAACGTCACCATTGAGCGTGAGACGCAAACGCTGGCCTCCATCACCATCCAAAACTACTTCCGTATGTATGAAAAACTCGCGGGCATGACTGGTACAGCGGAGACCGAGGCAAACGAATTCAAGTCCATCTACAATCTTGATGTCCTTGTCATTCCGACCAACCGCCCCTGCCAGCGCAAAGACTACAATGACCGAATCTACAAGACGCAGCGCGAGAAGTACAAGGCAATCATCGATGAAATCGTCGATTGCAACAAGCGCGGGCAGCCAGTCTTGGTCGGTACCGTGTCAGTTGAGGTTTCCGAACTGTTGTCGCGCATGCTTCAGCGCACTCACATCATCCACAACGTCCTAAACGCCAAGCACCACGAGCAGGAAGCCGAAATTGTCGCCCGCGCAGGGCAATTCGGTGCTGTGACCATCGCCACGAACATGGCTGGCCGTGGTACCGACATCAAACTCGGCCCAGGCGTG
>JAGCTA010000123.1 GCA_017963875.1 Victivallales bacterium
CTGTGGCTTGGTCTGCAATATCTGGGAGACAAACTGTCCCTCGGACGGAACATTAGAAAGATTCAGCGGTTGTGCGGCGGGGTCATCGGGATTGGCGGGATTATTTTTGTAATAAGCAGGATAAGAGTATGTTCCCCGCGCCAGGACCATGGTGTCATTGGAAGTCAGTGATATCTTTCCCGAATCCATAATGGCGGAAAGAGAGGGCAAATAGGTAATGGACAATCCAGTGTCAGCCACATACATGCTTGCCAACGCATTACTGTCATTGACTAGGACAAACAATGCGCCGAATGGGAAATAGTTCAAGATGTTGTGTGGCAGCACATACAAATGGACCAGTTTTCTTTTTGTAAATTCTTCATGCGCAGTGGCAAATAATTCTTTGTAAAGAATATTAGCAGCCAGAATTGCCTCAGGTACAAGACGGTAGCTCGATCCAAACCGAAAGTATCCCTGAAGGTGTTGAACGCTTGAGAATACATTAAGAGTTTGAGTTGCCAAGTAGACAATTTCTTGACCACTGCGCATCGTATGAGAAATCTTCCCGCCCGCCTCCGTGTATGTGATAATCCAGACTGTATCAGTGGCGATGAAATATGCCACAAGCATTCCGTCGCCTTCCCGCAGAATTTGACAAAGTTGCTCCTCCGTCGTCGGTTCATCTTTTCCTGTTTGGTTATTCACATAGTCTTGAATGGAACGCGAGCGCATGCGATTTATCGCTTTGAGCATTTCAAATGGCTTGTTTTGTCTGGCATGCAATTCGACTAACGTCTCATATAGGCTGGTTCTGGAGGAAAAGTAGGCTTTCCGCGCCATGAAATCCATGGAATCAACATTGCTCGCGCGTAGCTGTTCCAACGTCTCGGTGGCAGCGAGAAGTCGTTCTTCTGCATTCTTAAGGTCTGCTTCAGAGGCATCTGACATAAGCAACAACTTCCCCCAGAGGCTTATCAGTGCCGAGTTGATTTCCACATTTCCGCAGGGTTTCTCCATGCCTTCCGCCAGCAATTCAAGCGCTTTTTTGAGGTTCTCTTTTCCCTGTCCTTTTACTTCCACCAAGGCAGTTGCATACCGCAATAGGAGTTTAGCATGAATGTCAGGTGCAAGGAAAGTTTCGCCAAGAGCTGTTTCGGCAAGCGTCAGGGCTTCCTGCCCCGCCTTCTCGGCCATTTCTGCTTGTTCCGTGAGCGTCCAGATATGGAATTTCGCCAATTGCAGTTCTAACGACAACAGTAGCAAATCCTCTTTCTGTGAAACAGGATAGTCTGATTTTGCCTTTTGGAGGTCGGCTTCTGCAGGAGAAATGTAATCCTTAATCAATTTGAATGGAATGGGTACAATGCCCTGAAGTTTCGATTTGGCAAGTTCATTTTCGCAGGCGGAAATGAAGCAGTTCGCACGTTGGAACAATAGGATAGAATACTCCTGCTGAACTGGTTTTATATCGGTTGCAACGGACAACGCCTCCTGGAACCATTTCTCAGATGTCTCGAAGGCCTGACGGAAATCCTCTTCGCCAAGTCTAAACTGAACCGTTCCAAGGTGTATATATGCGATAGCCTTGTCTAATATGGAAGTACCTTCATTTTCAATGGCATTCAAGAGCAGTTGCTTTGCTTCACTAAGTCTGCCGTCATTGATTGCGGAGATATATGTTGGCAGAGTTTCTGACGCATACACCGAAACCATTGTCACCAATAGAAATAACACGAAAAACTTGTTCATATAAGGTTACTAGGCTAGATGTGGAAAATGCAAGATGGGAATAATATATTGCAATAATGATATTTCCACATAGTGAGAGATAAAAAACTTGCTGATACTTGAGATTCAAGCGACTGCAGAACCTCGGGGGAATGAGGAATGAGGAATTGACAGTTGACAATGTGCAAAGTAAAAACTGCGCGTGGGAATACCCGTTAAAGACTCCATCCCTTTTATCCCTTTCCTGTCCGATGCAGGAGAACCAGGAGTTACGCATTACGAATTGCCAGGGCCTTCGCGGCAGACAACCGACGTCAGATGGGGCGTGGTCACAACAACCGTTGAAGGCGTCCGACAGGTTCCGTGCCTTCACCACGGCGGGCATTCCGACGTTGGCAAGGACCCGTCCGAACCGCTGTCACACAATCACTTTACATCTTGAAGTCCTTGCGACGGTGACCGTTGCGCAGGAGGTCGAACTCCCACCAGTCTTGGCAGGGGACGTTGGTGTCGAACTCGTAGGGGCCGCCGCACTGGAGCGGGAGGTTGAAGGCGTCGGGGGCGAGGCGGTCGGAGAGTTGCACGGTGACGGGGATATACACCATCCCGCCCGAAATGTTGTCGGCGGGGGTGAGGGTGATTTCGACGGGGCTGACGATGTCACACTTGGCGGGGATGCTCACGCCTGCGGAGGGCGTGGCTTTCCAGCCGTCGGGAAGCGACAACTTCACGCTGACGGAACGCGCGGCACCGATGGTGGCCACGGCGGAAATGGCGAGTTTCTTGGGCTGACCAGGCTGGATGTATGGTCCCTGGTCGTAGTGACAGAAGATTTTGGTGGAGGGCAGCTCGACGATGTAGGAATACGGGTCGCGTCCCCAAAGCAACAGATCAGCGCGGAGGCAGGTCTTGAGGACTTCGTGATATTCTGGGGCGACGTAGGTCGCGTCATTGGTGAAGGAGGGCAGCCCCTGGGGGTTGCCAGCCCAGGCCTCGTAGGCGCAGCAGATGACGCGGTTGGTCAGCTCGTTGATGTCCGCGGGGACGTTGCTGAAGGAGAAGGTGTCGATGGTGCAGGTCACGATGGAGTCGCCGATGGGCTTGGTCCACTTTTCGGGGATGGCCTTGCGGCCCTGGATGATGCCCAGCACGGAGCCTGCGGTTCCCGCGGTGCAGTCTGTGTCGTCACCGCAGTTGACGGCCAGTGCGACGGTCTTGCCGAAGTCGCCTTTGCCGTAGAGCAGGGCGAGCATCACATAGCCGATGTTGACCGCGGCGCGGAAGTGCAGTCCGTCATTGAAGGTGTCCCAAATCTGGTTGCGGGCGTCCTTGAAGGGTGTTTTCTTTGCGTAGGAGTCGCGGGCGATTTTGACAGCGCGGGCAATCTGGGAGTCTTGCGGGATGCGTGCCAGCGCGATGTCCAGGAGCTTCTGGAGGTCGGATTCGACGAAGGCGGCGGCCTCGAGGGCGCAGGTGAACATCTCGGCGTAGATGCCGTCGCCAGCGTGATCGCAGCAGGAGTCGCAGTAGCCGTAGTAGGCGGCCTCGTCAGGAGAGCCAGGGAAGAGGCAGGCCCAGATTTCGGAGCGAATCCACGCACCGTTGGAGTCCTTGTAGCGCTCGTTGTTGCAGGAACCGGAGAGGGGCGGGATGAGGCCGTTGCGGATGTTCGCCTGGCAGACGCCGTATTCGGACATGTGTCCGAGAATGTAAGAAA